>NZ_JBIQHY010000157.1:0-14637 GCF_044508335.1 Actinomadura sp. | reverse complement strand
CCGGTCAGGCCGGGTGGTGCAGCCGGTACGCGACCGACCGGGCGATGCGCGCGGCGGCCCCCGGCGGGCGGTTCGCCTCCACCACCACGACGTACCGGCCGACGCGCAGCGCGATCATCCCGGCGGTCGGGCCGATCTCGTACGCCTCGTCGCCGCCGATGTCGCGGCGCGGCCGGGCCTGCGCCTGCGTGGCCTGCAGGGCGTCCAGCATGCGGGAGGCGGCCTCGCCGGTCTCGGCCACCCAGCGGACGCTCACGGTGAGGCCCCGCACGGCCGGCCCGGCCGGACGCGCCGACGACTTCAGCACACTCGGCTGCCCGGGCTTCGGGCTCTCCTCGCCGTCGTCCTCCCCGGACCTGCGCTCGCCGCGCTCGCCACGCTCGCCGCGCGGCTCGTAGGTGCAGGAGACCGGGCGCGGCAGCCGCACCGGCCCGGCCGACGCGCGGCTCGGCACGGCCTTGTAGCCGTCCATCCGCGCCGCGACCAGGTCGGTCTCGGTGAGCAGCGAGCACGCGTCCGGCCAGGCCGCCACGGGGACGCCGCCGAGTTCGGCGGGGCCGGCGCCGGTCGGCCCGCCGCGCAGCGCGAGCAGCCGCGCCGCGCCGTCCGGGCGGGGCGCCGCCTGCGGGACGGCCGCGTACAGCAGCCCGCCCGCCGCCGCGAGCCACGGCCGCGCGCCCGGCAGGTCCGGGTCCATCGAGAACGGCGCCGGCGCGGTCGTGGTGCGGCCGTCGCCCGGCTCGACGATGTCGACGCCGGCCGGCAGCAGCCCCTCCGACAGCCGCGGCCGCAGCGCGAACACGTGCCCGCCGGCCTGCGCGAGCGCCGCGTACGGGGGGACGTCGCGGCTCCATTCGACGCGCCCGGACGGCACGTCCACCGCCTCCATCCGGGCGCCGTCGGCGCCCTCCGGGTGGTAGACGACCACGAGCCGCCCGGTGGTCAGCACGCCCGGGCACATGAGGTCGCCGCACACGCCGTCGCCCTTCCAGACGCCGAACTGGTCGCCGTCCTCGCCGAACGCGCGCAGCGCCGTGCCGTCCGAGACGAGCGTCACCCCGTCCAGCATCGCGACCTCGGGCGACTCCTTGGAGCCGAGCCGCTCGTCCCAGCGGACGGTGCCCTTCGCGGGGTCGACGGCGAGCAGCCGGCTGCGGCGCCGCCCGTCGCGCCGCCCGCCCTCCCGGCAGTCCATGCCGAACGCGGCGAGGTCCTCGCGGCCGTCGGACGGGTGCGCGCCGCCCTCGAACAGCCGGCAGCCGCGCGGCAGGGCGCGCCGCCACATCCGGTTGCCGGTCACCGCGGAGACGCCGAACAGCGTGCGGTGCCCGCCGTCGGTGGTGAGGACGATGTCGGATCCGGCGGGCCAGCGCAGCGTCGTCCGGGACACCGCGGCGGGACTCTCGCCCTCCCGCCGCCACAGCAGCCCGCCCGACAGCGCGTCGAACGCGACGAGCACCCGGTCGCTCCGGTCGCCGTTCCGCTCGAAATAGGCGACGATCCGGGACCGGGTGGAGGTCCAGCCGAGCAGCGTCCACCCGGACCGCCGGTAGCTCCAGCGGTCGCCGCCGGTCCGCGCGTCCCGCACCTCCAGCCCGTGCCCGGACGCGGTCACGACCTGCCCCTGCGCGACCTGGTAGGCGACGCCGTCGTAGCCGCCGACCGCGCCGTGCCGCATCCGGGTCGTCCTCTCCCAGCTCACCGCGAGCGGGCCGGGCGGCGGCCCCACCTCGCGCTGCGGCGTGACGGGCTCGCCGGTCACGGTGTGCCGGACCTGCCACCACTCGGCGCGCAGGACGTACTGGTCGACGAGCACGACGCACAGCACCACGGCGACCGTCGCGGAGGCGAGCCCGAGCGCGACGCGGACCCTGCCCACGGACTCCGGTCGGCCACCAGGCCGCTGCCGGCTCCCGACCACGACCGCGCCGCCTCCTTCCGCGTACTGTGCCTGAAAGACGACTCCCACCATGCCTTGTGAGGGACGCCGGGCGCGACAGAACGGAGATGAAGCGTGGAGGTCTTCACCCGCTGGCACAGCTGGGACACGGCCCGTGCGGACATAGCCGCGTCCGGCGCCCCGGTCGACACGGACGTGCTGGGCGCGGCCGTCGGCGCCGCCCTTCGCTGGCACGGCGACCAGAGGCGCCCCACGGGCGCCCCCTACGTCGAGCACCTGCTGGAGGCCCTCGAAGTGCTGGTGCGCGGGGCCGGAGTGACCGCTCCGGCCGTGCTGACCGCCGCGGTCCTGCACGACGTCGTCGAGGACACGCCCGCGACCCCGGCGGACGTGGAGGCCGAGTTCGGCGCGGAGGTCGCCGAGCTGGTCGACTGGGTCACCAAGCCGCCCGCGCCCGGCGGCGGACGCCAGGCCAAGCGCGGCGCCAGGGCCGCCTACCTGCGCCGGCTCGGCGACGCCCCGCCGGAGGCCGTCCAGGTGAAGCTGGCCGACCGCGTGAGCAACGTCCAGACGCTGCACAGGATGCCGCCGGACTTCCAGCGCCGGTACTACGCCGAGACCCTCACCTACATCCTGCCCCTGGCGGAACCGCACCCCTGGTTCAGGGCCTGGTACGCCGCCTGGAGGACGGAGTACGCCCACCTGCTATGACCGGATGGTCATGAGATGGGAGTATCGGGGGCATGGAACGCGAGTGGGTGGTCGAGGAGAGCGTCGCCGTCGCGGCGCGTCCCGACGAGGTGTACGCGGCCGTCGCCGACCCGCGGCGGATGGTCGAGTGGAGTCCCGAGGTGTTCGCCGTCCGGGTGCGCGGCCGGACGGTCGGGCAGGGCACGAGGTTCGTCGGCTTCAACCGGATCGGGTGGCGCGTGTGGTTCACCACGTGCCGGGTGACCGCGGCCGTGCCGGGCAAGGCGTTCGCATTCCGGGTGTCGAGCTTCGGGATGCCGGTCGCGCTGTGGGGCTACCGCGTCGAGGACGTGTCGGACGACCCGTCCGCGCCGCGGACGCGGCTCACCGAGTACTGGGAGGACCTGCGCCGCGAGGGCCGCAGCGCGAAGATCGTCTCGGTCCTCGGCAAGGTCTTCACCGGCGTCCCGGCGGAGCGGCGCGCCGCGGTGAACCGCGCGGGCATGCGCGCCACCCTCGACCGCATCCGGACGGCCGTCGAGGCGGGCTGACCCCGCCCCCGGTCCTTGGCAGCAAAACGAGAACCTGTTCTACTAAGCGGTGTGACAAGCACCGTGCAAGCGCATGCCGTCCAGGGCGAACGGGTCGCCCTCCCGGTGCGGATCCGGGACGCCGCCGTGGCGTCGGCGATGTTCGCCGTGCCCGCCCGCGCCGCCCGGGCCGTCATCGCCTACTCCGGGCTGGAGGTCGCCGAGCCGCTGCCCGGGCGGGCGATCTGCTCGCTCGCCTTCGTCCGGTACGCGGACGGGGACCTCGGCCCGTACCACGAGTTCGCCGTCGCGTTCCTGGTGCGGCCGCCCGGCGCCGACCCGGCCGGGCCGCTCGGGCGGCTGCGCGGCGTCGGGGCGTTCATCCACTGGCTGCCGGTGAACCAGGAGTTCACGCTGGAGGCCGGGCGGACGATCTGGGGGTTCCCCAAGGAGATCGCCGACATCCCGATGGACCTGGCCGGGCGCGTGAAGCGGTGCGCCGTGCGGTTCGGCGGGCACACGGCGATCGAGGTGGCGGTGAAGCCGGGCGTGCCCATGCCGGGCGGCACCGCCGCGCCGAAGCTCGACGCCTACTCGTGCATGGACGGCGTCACCCGCCGGACGCCGTGGACGCTGACGCCGTCCGACGTCCGGACGCGGCCGGGCGGGGCGAAGGTCGTCCTGGGCGACCACCCGGTGGCGGAGGAGCTGCGCGGGCTGGGCCTCGACCGCGCCAGGGCGCTGAGCAGCAGCACGGTCGGGCACCTGCGGATGGTCTTCGACGGCGCCGAGGAGGTGCGCCGGTGAGGCGGACGGCGCTGGTCACGGGAGCGGCCGGCGGGATCGGCGCCCTGGCCGCACGGCGGCTCGCCGCGGCGGCGTGGGACGTCGTCGCGGTGGACATCGACGAGGCGGGCCTGGCGGAGACGGCGCTGCGCTCGCCGAACATGCACGTGCGCACCTGCGACGTCACCGACCCCAAGGCCGTCCTGGACGTGCTGGCGGTGATCGGCCCCGTCCACCGGGTCGTGCACGCCGCCGTGATCGCGCCGGCCGCGCCCGTGCTGGAGCAGCCGCCCGCCGAAGTGCAACACGTTCTCAGCACCGATGTGCTCGGCACCATGCACATCGTGCGCGCCACGCTGCCGGGGATGCTGGAGCGCGGCGCCGGGGAGCTGGTCCTCTGCGCGCCGCCCCCGGAGCCCGGCGCGGCGGCCGCCGCGTCCGGGGCCGTGGCCGCGTACGCCGGGGCGCTCTTCCGGGAGCACGGCGGGCGCGGGGTGACGATCCGCTGCGTCCACCTCGACGGGGAGACGCCGGCCCGGCTCGTCCTCGACGCGCTGGACCGCTCGTTCGCGCGCCCGGCCGGCGACCTGCACGTCCGTCCGCGGCGCGGCCGCCTGCCGTTCGCCCGGGCGGCCGCGCCGCGCTGAACCGGGGGCCGACCGCATAAGCTGTCTCCTTCGCCCCTTCGGGGCGCCGGGGGACGTCCCCGGCGCGACACACGTGCGAGGAGCAGCCTGCATGTCGTCCCAGGTCACCGGGCCACCGGCCGGTTCCGGCGGCACGGTGAAGGATCAGGAGATCGCCGCCGAGCAGCGCTACGTCGACGTCGCCTACGCGCGGCTGGAGGAGATGCGCGCCGACGCCCAGGCCATGATCCGCGAGGGCTACCGGCAGTCGCTGGCGGGCACCAAGGGCTCGCTGGTGGACCGGGACGCGATGGTCCACCAGGCGGCGCTGCGCATGCAGGCCCTCGACGTCGCCGACGACGGCCTGGTGTTCGGCCGGCTCGACCTGGCCCCCGGCGAGCAGGCGACCCGGGAGGTCCGCTACATCGGGCGCATCGGCGTGCGGACCAGCGAGCACGACTCCCTCGTCATCGACTGGCGGGCCCCGGCCGCCGAGGACTTCTACCGCGCCACCCCGGAGGACCCGCGCGGCGTCGTCCGCCGCCGCGTCCTGCACTCGCGCGGGCACACGGTCGTCGACCTGGAGGACGACCTCCTCGACCCGGACGCGGCGGACGGCCTGACGATCGTCGGCGACGGCGCGTTCCTCGCCTCCCTCGCCCGCACCCGCGAGGGCGCGATGCGCGACATCGTCGCGACGATCCAGCGGGAGCAGGACGAGGTGATCCGCGCGCCCGCCGACGGCACGGTCCTGGTGCGCGGCGCCCCCGGCACCGGCAAGACGGCCGTCGCGCTGCACCGCGTCGCGTACCTGCTGTTCCGGCACCGCCGCCGGTTCGGGTCGCGCGGCGTCCTCGTCGTCGGCCCGAACCGCCGGTTCACCGCCTACATCGAGCGGGTGCTGCCGTCGCTCGGCGAGGGCTCGGCGACGCTGCGCTCGCTCGGCGACCTGGTGGACGGCGCGACCGCGACCGTCCACGACCCGCCGCGGCTCGCCCGCGTCAAGGGCGCGGACGCGATGGTCCCGGTGCTGCGCCGCGCCGTCGCCGACCACCCGCCCGGCGCGCCCGACGAGCTGCGCGTGGTGTTCAAGGGCGTCGTCGTCGCCCTCGACCGCGCCCGCCTCGACCGGATCAGGAACGACCTGCACCGGCGCAGCCGAGGCAGCGTGAACGCGGCCCGCGGCCGTGCCGCCGAGATGCTCCTGGACGCCCTCTGGCGCCGTTTCGAGGACGTCGGCGGAGCCGAGGCGGCCGAGGCCGAGGAGAGCGCCGAGACGGGGCTGTGGAACGCGATCCTGGCCGCCGACGGCCTCGCCTCCCTCGACGAGGAGCCCGCCGCACGGGGGCGGCAGAACGGCGACCCGAAGCGCGCCCAGTTCGACGCGCGCGTCCGGGAGCAGCGCGCCTTCACCGACTTCCTGGTCGCCTGGTGGCCGATCCGCCGCCCGCTGGACGTCCTGCGCTCGCTCGGCGACCCGGCCCGGCTGCGCCGCGCCGCCGGCCGCGACCTCGACCGCGCCGACATCGAGCCGCTCGCCGCGTCCTGGGCCGAGGGCGCCCCGCTCAGCTACCAGGACATCGCGCTCCTGGACGAGCTCGACGCGCTGCTCGGCTCGCCGCCCCGCCCGTCCCGCCGCCGCGGGGCGCCGTCCGAGGACGACCCGTTCGTCGTGGACGGCGTCAACATCCTCACCGGCGAGGAGGTCGCGGACGAGACGTGGGAGCCGGAGATGCAGGAGCTGACCACGTCCATCGAGCGCCTCGAACGCTCCCGGCGCGTGGACGACGGCGTCGTCGAGGAGCGCCCCGAGTACGCGCACATCGTCGTCGACGAGGCGCAGGACCTGTCCCCCATGCAGTGGCGCATGCTCGGCCGCCGCGGCCGCCAGGCGAGCTGGACGATCGTGGAGGACCCGGCCCAGAGCGCCTGGGAGGACCTCGACGCCGCCCGGCAGGCCATGGAGGCCGCTCTCGGCGGCGGCAAGCCGTCCCGGGGCCGCCGCCGCGGCCGCAAGGCCGCGCCCCGCACCCGGCACGAGTACGAGCTCACCACGAACTACCGCAACTCCACCGAGATCGCGGCCGTGTCGGCCCGCGTCCTCGTCCGCGCCCTCCCCGAGGCCCGCCCGGCCCGCGCCGTGCGCACCTCCGGGATCGACCCGGTCGTCCGCGTCGTCCCCGGACCCGACCACCTCACCGCCGCCCGCGAGGCGACGGAGGAACTCCTCGGCCAGGTCGAAGGCACCATCGGCGTGATCGTCCCCATGGCGTCGGACGAGCCCTGCACCGCGTCCGGGTCGCCCCCGCCGCCCGCCGCCGGGCAGACCTCCCTCTTCGACGCCCCCGCCGCCGCGCCCGGCGCGGGCGAGGGAACGGTGGCGTGGACGGAGGCCGACCGCCTGCGGCTCGGAGAGGGGCTGCCGGAGCGGGTGCAGGTGCTGGACGTCCTCGAAGCCAAGGGGCTGGAGTTCGACGCGGCCGTGATCGTGGCGCCCGAGACCGTCGCCGCGCAGTCGCCGCGCGGGCTGCGCGTCCTCTACGTGGCGGTGTCCCGGGCGACGCAGCGGCTGACCGTGCTCACCGCCGACCCCGAATGGCGCGACATCCTGCTGAACGACTGACCGCCGGCCGGGTTACGCCCACCGCTGATCTGCCCAGGGCAGAGAAACGCGGGCTCGCGCGAGACCCGTCCTTAACGTCGGCGCCATGGACGTCATCCGACTGCACCCGCATCTGCACCAGATCCGCTTCCCCATCGGGCACGCCTACCTGTGGGAGGCGGCGGACGGGCTGACGCTGATCGACAGCGGGCTCCCCGGGTCGGCGCCGATGATCGCCGACGCCGTCCGCTCGCTCGGCCGGCGCCCCGGGGAACTGCGCCGGCTCATCCTCACGCACTTCCACGAGGACCATGTGGGGTCCGCCGCCGACGTCGCGGCCTGGGGCGACGTCGAGGTGCTCGCCCACCGCGCGGACGCGCCGTTCATCCGCGGCGACGCCGCGGGGCCGCCGCCGCAGGTGCTCGACTGGGAGCGGCCCATCTTCGAGCAGAGCCAGGCCGCCCTCGCCGGCTTCCCCCCGCCGGCGCCGGTCCGGGTGGACCGCGAACTCGACGACGGCGACCTCATCGACCTCGGCGGCACCCCGGCCGTCGCCGTCTCCGCGCCCGGCCACACGCCCGGCAGCGTCGCGATCCACGTGCCCGAGGAGCGGGTCCTGTTCACCGGGGACACCGTCGCCCGGCTGGACGACGGCCGGGTCATCCTGGGCGTCTTCAACGTCGACCCGCCGCTCGCCGCGGAGACGTTCACCCGGCTCGCCGCGCTCGACACCGAGATCGCCTGCTTCGGGCACGGCGAACCCGTCACCGAGGACGCCGCCGCCCGGCTGCGGGAGGCCGCGCGCGAGTGATACCTGCCCGTCCGCGCGGGTTAGGCTGACGCTGCCCCCTTTCGCACGGGTGAACGGAGATCGATGAGCGGCCGGAATCCCGCACCCAGGCGCAGCTACGGCGGCCGGTCGGCGGAGGAGCGCCGCGCGGAGCGGCGTGAGCGGCTGCTGGCCGCCGGGCTCGAACTGTTCGGCACGCGCGGCTACGCGGCCACCTCCATCGAGCGGCTGTGCGCGACGGCGAGCGTGTCGACCCGCAACTTCTACGAGGAGTTCACCGGGCGCGAGGAACTCCTCACCGCCCTGCACAGCAGCATCAACCAGCGCGCGGCGGAGGCGCTCGCCGCCGCCTACGCCGAGGCCGCGGACGCCGACCTCGGCACCCGCGTCGAGAGCGCCGTCCGCGCGTTCGTCACCGTCACCGCGAGCGACCCGCGCTGGGCCCGCATCGCGTTCGTCGAGGTCATCGGGGTCAGCGCCAGCCTGGAGCAGCACCGCTTCCGGTGGCGCGGCCGGTGGGAGGACACGCTGACCACGATGGCGCGGGAGGCGGTCGAGCGCGGCGAGGCCGTCGACCGCGACTACCGCCTCACGATGATCGCGGTGATCGGGGCGGTGAACAACCTCGTCCACCACTGGTCCGCCCGCGACCAGGACATCCCGCTCGACGACATCATCGCCGAGCTGACCCATCTGATCCTCGCGGCGGTGCGCACGCCCTAGACGGGCGCCCCGCCCTAGATGATGGGGGGACGGCCCGTCCTCGTCATGCGCCAGGCGGTGCGGTAGGAGATGGGGCGGCGGGGCCCGGCGGGCTTGCGCCATCCCTCCAGGAAGCCCTTGAACCACGGCTTGAGGGCGCTCGGCCTGCGCTCGCGGAGCACCGTCATGCCGACCCACACGGCCACGTACGTGAAGGCCAGGGGCCACGGGAGGTTGCGGCGCGCCAGCCAGACGCGGTTGCGGGCGTTGTAGCGGTAGAACATCTCGTGCCGCGTCGGCAGGACGGCCGGGTGGAACATGACCGCGGACGCGTCGTAGACGATGCGGTACCCGGCGTCGAGGATCCGCCACGCGAGGTCGGTCTCCTCGTGGGCGTAGAAGAAGTCCTCGGGGAGGCCGCCGCCGGCGTCGAACGCGGCGCGGCGGATCGCGCAGGCCCCGCCGAGGAACGTCGTGACGGCGGACGAGCGCTCCGGGTCGCCGGCCCGCAGCCGCGGCACGTGCCGCCGCTCGCCGCGCCCGCCCTCGGGGTCGCGGACGCGGAACGACACGACGCCGAGGTCGGGCTCGGCGGAGAACCGGTCGCGCAGGCGGGCGCCGAGGCCGGTGGAGCCGTACCAGCCGTCGTCGTCCAGGAAGAGGATCACATCGCCGCAGGACGCCTCCACGCCCCGGTTCCGCCCGCCCGGGATGCCCAGGTTCGTCGGGAGGCTCAGCGTCTTCACGCGCTCGTCGTCGAACGGCGCCGCGTCCGCGCGGTCGCCGACCGGGTCGACGCCGTTGCCGACGAGCACGACCTCGACGTCCACGTGCTCCTGCTCCAGGGCGCTGCGGACGGCGCGGGCCAGCTCCTCCGGCCGGTTCCCCATGGTCAGGACGACGACGCTGAGCTTCACTTCAGCCTCCGGGAGGCCAGGATGCTGACCAGGTGGAGCAGGGTCTGCACGACGGCGACCGCGGCCACCGCGACCGTCAGGACGCGGACCGCGACCGGACCGTCGGCGCCGAGGACGGCGTCGGCCACGGCGGCCGCGAGGATGAGCAGCGACAGCTCGACGGCCCCGATGATCCGGTGGAAGCGCAGCATCGACGCGGCCTGGCGGGCCAGCGCGATGCGGGTGGAGCGGGGCCGCAGCGCCCGGTCGCCGCCGGACGGGTCGGCGGGCAGCCCCGACTTGGCGCGGGCGACCACGACGTTGTCGGTCTCCGCCTTGATCAGCGCGGCGCCGAGCGCGGCGACGAGGCCGAGCTCCACCCAGCCGCCGTTCCGCCAGCCGCCCTGCGCCATGAAGCCGAGCCCGGCGAGCAGGGAGATCTCCGACAGGTAGTGGCCGATGCGGTCGAGGAACACCCCGGCCACCGACGTCTGCCGCAGGTACCGGGCGACCTCGCCGTCCACGCAGTCGAGCAGCAGGTAGACCTGGACGAGCACGGCGCCGCCGAGCGCCGTCCACAGCGGGTCCGCGGGCAGCGACACGACCAGGCCGGCGAGGACGCCGCTCGCCATCATCAGGTAGGTGAGCTGGTTCGGGCTGAACCCGAGGCGCAGCGCGAGCCACGCGAAGTACGGGGACACGTCCCGCATGTAGAGGCGGCCGGCCCAGTGCTCCTCGTTGCGCCGGTCCTTCAGGCCGGGCGGCTGCCCGTACCGGCGGACGTCGGCGACCTTCGCGCCCTTGCGGTGCGGGCGGTGGTCGTCCCCGGGCGACTCCGCGGAGTGCCCGGGGATCTCAGCCTCCATGGGCCTGGACATACTCATCCACCGCCTTGCGGGCCTCGCCCTTGTCGAGATTGAGGTATTCCAAGATGGTGTAGCGGCCGGGCCGGGTCTGCGGCGCGAACAGCACCGCCTCGGTGAACTGCTCGGCGGACAGCCCGATGTCGCCGGGCAGGCGGGGCAGCCCGTGCCGGCCCAGGCAGTCGAGGATCTCCGCCAGCCGCTCGCCGCCGGCCCCGAGGCGGGTGGCGCGCAGGTGGTAGCAGAACGCCGCGCCGATCCCCGCCAGCTCGCCGTGGTTGGCCGTGTCCGGGTAGAGCTGGTCGATGGCGTGCAGGATCTCGTGGTCGCCGCCGCTGGCCGGGCGGGAGTCGCCGGCGAACGCCATCGACATCCCGGACAGGACCAGGCTCTCGGCGAGGACGGTGAGGAACCGGTCGTCCTCGATCGAGCCGGGCAGGTGCAGCAGCGCCTCGGCGGCGGTGCGCGCCACGGTCAGCGCCATCCGGTCGATCCGCTCGCCGCACTGCTCGGACGCGAGCACCCAGTCGTCCACCGCCGAGAAGTTGCTCAGCACGTCGCCGATCCCGGCGCGGATGAGCCGTCCCGGCGCGGCGTGCACGTAGTCCAGGTCGACGATCATCGCGAGCGGCATCACGACGCCGAACGAGCCCTTGCCGCTGTCGTGCACGAGCGAGGCGACCGGGGAGCAGATCCCGTCGTGGGACAGGTTCGTCGCGACCGACACCATCGGTATGCCCGACAGCGTCGCCGCGTACTTGGTGGCGTCGATCGTCCGGCCGCCGCCGATCCCGACGACGGCCTCGTAGGACCCGGCGCGCAGCTTGGCGGCCAGCGCGACGGCCGCGTCCACGGTGCCGCCCTCGACCTGGAACACGTCGCAGGCCGACAGGGACGGGCGGACCTGCTCGGCGATCTGGTCGCCCTGGCCCGGGCCGACCGCGATCGCCACCCGTCCCTCGGTGGCGATCCGCTTGTCGGCGAGCAGGTCGCCGAGGGCGGCGACGGCGCCGCGCCGCACGTCGATGGAGAGCGGCGCGTTCAGCATCCGCGTCAGCAGGGGCATGTGCCTCCTCGCTCGGTGGAGCGCCCGGGGTCCGGCGGTCAGTAGCCCTTGGCGATCCGCCGGGCCTTCTCCAGGTCGTCGTGGTTGTCGACCTCGACCCAGTCGACCTCGCCGATCGGCGCGACGCCGATGCGGCCGCCGCGGTTCACGTGCTCCTGGTAGCCGTCCTCGTAGTAGAGGTCGGGGTCGCGCTCCCAGGTGGCCTTGAGCGCGTCGGCCAGCGGCTCGGCGGCGGCGGGCTCGATCAGGGTGGCGCCGATGTACTCGCCGCCGGCGGCGGACGGGTCCATCAGCTTGGTGATGGTCTTCAGGTGGCCCTCGCCGTCGAGGATGACCTTCATCTCCTCGTCGGCGAGCTTCTTCACGTCGTCCACGGCGAGGAGGATGTCGGGCCCGCGGTTCGCCAGCAGCGTCTTCTCCACGCTCACCGGGTGGACCGTGTCGCCGTTGACCATGAGGACGCCCTTGGAGAAGTGCTCCCGGGCGAGCCACATGGAGTAGGCGTTGTTCCACTCCTCGGCCTTGTCGTTGTGAACCAGCGTGATGCGCACGCCGTACTTCTCCTCGAGGGCGGCCTTGCGCTCCTCCACGGCGCCGGCGCGGTAGCCGACGACGATGACGACGTCGGTCAGCCCGACCTCGGCGAGGTTGCGGAGGGCGATGTCCAGGATCGTGGTCTCGCCGTCCACCGGGACCAGGGCCTTGGGGAGGGTGTCGGTGTAGGGCCGCAGCCTCCGGCCCGCACCCGCCGCCAGCACCATGCCGATCATGCTTCCTCTTTCCTCAGGTCGAACGTGATCCGTGCCCGCAAGGTAAACGGTCGGCGCGGCACACGCGAACGAGCCGGGCCCATCGCGGGGCGGACGGTGCCGCCGTGGTGGCGCGGCGCCTGCACCGTCTGCGCGGACCCCGACACGGCGAGGTAACCATACTCGATCCCGCGCGTTCGGGCGGTGCGAGCCGGTTCGCCCGCGCCCCGCCCGGGAGCCGTCCGGTACGTTGAGCGTGGCCGGGATGCCGGGAAGACTGGGGAGACATGGCGGCGCGGACGGTTGCGGTGGTGCTCGCCGGCGGGGTCGGCGCGCGCATGGGCGCGGGGCGCCCCAAGCAGCTCATGGAGGTCGGCGGGCGGCCCATCCTGGCGCACGCGATCGGCGCGTTCGACGCGCACCCCGGCATCGGCGAGGTCGTCGTCGTGATGGCGGCCGGGCACCTGCGCGACGCGGCCGCGATCGCCGCCCCGTTCCGCAAGGCGGCCGCCGTGGTCGAGGGCGGCGACACGCGCACCGCGTCGACGGCCGCGGCGCTGCGGGTGCTGGACGGGCGCCCAGACGACGTCCGCGTCCTCTTCCACGACGCGGCCCGCCCGTTCGTGGACGCCCCCGTCATCGACCGCGTGCTGGACGCGCTCGACGACTGCGAGGCGGTCGCCGTGGGCGTCCCCTCGTCCGACACGGTCGTGGTGGTGCGGGACGGCGTGGTCGCCTCGATGCCGCCGCGCGAGACGCTGAGCCGCTTCCAGACCCCGCAGGGCTTCCGGCTCGGCACCATCCGGAAGGCGTACGAGCTGGCGCTGGCCGACCCGGGCCTGCGCGCCACCGACGACTGCGGGATCGTGCACCACTACCTGCCGGACGTCCCCATCCGCGTCGTCGAGGGCAGCGAGCGCAACCTCAAGGTCACCCATCCCCTCGACGCCGTCGTCGCCGAACATCTCGCCGCAGAGGTGAAGCCTTGATCTTCGAGAACTCCCCCACGGTCATCGGGCACCGCGGGTACGGGTCCGGCGACCTCACGCCTCCCGGGGCCGCGGCGCCCGTCTCCGAGAACACGCTGCCGTCGCTGCTCGCCGCCGTCGACGCGGGCCTGTCCTGGGTCGAGATCGACGTGACGCGCACCGCCGACGACCACCTCGTCCTGCGGCACGACCCGACGACGGTGGACGGCGACCACCTGGTCGACCTGCCCGCCACGGCGAGCGGCCTGCCCCTGCTGGCCGACGTCTTCGACGCGCTGCCGCCGGACGTCGCCGTCGACGTGGACGTCAAGACGGTGCTGGAGGACGCGCTGGACGAGCCGTCCCGCCGCACCGGCGCGCTGCTCCTGCCGGTGCTGCGGCGGGAGGCGCAGCGGCGGCGGCTGCTCGTCACGTCGTTCGACCCGTCGCTGCTGACGTTCCTGAAGGGCGAGCTGCCGGGCGTCCCGGTGGGGCTGCTGACGTGGCTGCGGTTCCCGCTGTGGCACGCCGTCCCGGCCGCCGCCGGGCTCGGCCTGGACGTCGTCGCCGTGCACACCGGGTCCTGCGGGGTCGACCACCCCGACACACGGCTGCGCCCGCTGGAGCACTGCGTGGACGTCGCGCACAAGGCGGGTCTGGAGACGATCGCCTGGTGCCCGTCGGCGGAGGCGGCGCCGACCTACGCGGAGGCCGGCTTCGACGCGCTGGTCGTCAACGACGTCCCCGGCGTCCTCGCCGCCGTCTGACCGCGCCAGCGGCCGGGCGGCAGGGAGGCCACGACGAGCGCCACCCCGATGATCGTGAAGGTCCCGTTGGCGGCCATGTTCGTGTACCCGATGAAGAAGTCGTCCGGCACGATGTCCGGCGTGCCGTGCTGGACCATCCACAGGGTCTTCGTGACCCACAGCACCCCGACCGCGGTCATGAGGACGCCGGGGATGAGCGAGGCGAGCGCGGAGAGCCGGGCGGTCACCACCAGGCCGATCACGGCCGCGCCCGCCAGCAGCACCGCGAACGCCGTCCAGTCGGGCGACACGGAGGCGCCGTCGATGCTCGCGCCGAGACCGCCGGCGACCGACCTGCGCAGCCTGTCGACGCTGTAGGCGAGGCAGCCGGCGATCAGCGGGGCGGCGACCACCCCCGCGAGCGCGCCGAGCGCGTGCCGGGCGGCGAGGTTCATGGTCGGCTCCTGTCGGTCGGCGTCGAGAGCCCGCTCAACGTACAGAAGCCGCATACCGGGATGATCACGTCCCGGTATCGATCACTTCGGACGGTCGCCGCCGTACATGCGCGTCCACTCGCCGGGGCCGTCGTCGTCCTCGCTGTCGATGGACGGCTCGGCCTTCTTCTCCTGCGCGGGCGGCGCCGCCGGGGACGCGGGCGGGAGCGGAGGCGGGTTCGGCGCGGCGGGCTGCGCGGGCGGCGCCGCGGGCTGCGCGGGCGGCGGG
>NZ_JBIQHY010000235.1:0-1985 GCF_044508335.1 Actinomadura sp. | reverse complement strand
GGCGGTCACGGGCAGGCACGCGGAGCGAGCTCTGCGAGCGCAGCGGGCATGCCCGCCGAGCCGGGCGACCGCAGCGACACGACGGGGACCGGCACGGTCGCGGAGACCGGTGCCGTGGCGTGAGGATCGACCGGCTCGTGACGGGGGGTTTGGGGGGTCGCCCCCCCAATGAGCCAGAGCCCGACCGGCGGTCACGGGCAGGCACGCGGAGCGAGCTCTGCGAGCGCAGCGGGCATGCCCGGCGCGCCGCGTCCCCGCAGCGGCGGGAGCGCCGGCGACCAGAGCGAGGAGACCCGTGCCGCGCAGCCGGGGGGTTTGGGGGGTCGCCCCCCCAATGAGCTAGAGCCGCTCTACCACGTAGTCGACGCAGGCGGTCAGGGCTTCGACGTCGTCGGGGTCGATGGCCGGGAACATGCCGATGCGCAGCTGGTTGCGGCCCAGCTTGCGGTACGGCTCGGTGTCGACGATCCCGTTGGCGCGGAGCGTCTTGGCGACGGCGGCGGCGTCGACGTCGTCGTTGAAGTCGATCGTGCCGACGACCTGCGACCGCTGCGCCGGGTCGACCACGAACGGCGTCGCGTACGAGGTCTTCTCCGCCCAGGTGTAGAGCCGCTGGGACGAGTCGGCCGTGCGGGACGTCGTCCACGCCAGCCCGCCCTGGCCGTTCATCCATTCGATCTGCTCGGCGAGGAGGAGCAGCGTGGCCACGGCCGGGGTGTTGTAGGTCTGGTCCTTGGCGGAGTTGTCCGCGGCGGTCTTCAGGTTGAGGAACTCCGGGACGTACCGGTCGGACATGGCGATCTCGTCGATCCGCTCCAGCGCCGCCGGGGACGCGAGCGCCACCCACAGGCCGCCGTCGGCCGCGAAGCACTTCTGCGGCGCGAAGTAGTAGACGTCGGTCTCGGACACGTCGACGGGCAGGCCGCCCGCGCCGGAGGTGGCGTCCACCAGGACGAGGCCCTCGCGCGCGGTGGTGCCCGCCGGGCGCTTGATCGGCATGGCGACGCCGGTCGAGGTCTCGTTGTGGGTGAGGGCGTAGACGTCGACGTCCTCCTCGGCGGACGCCTCCGGGTGCGTTCCGGGCGGGCCGGAGATGACGGTCGGGTCCCCCAGCCAGGGAGCGCTCGTGGTGACCTTGGCGAACTTGCTGGAGAACTCACCGAACGTCAGGTGCTGCGAGCGCTGCCGGACGAGCCCGAACGCGGCCGCGTCCCAGAACGCCGTGGTGCCGCCGTTGCCGAGCAGGACCTGGTACCCGTCGGGGAGGGAGAACAGCTGGGACAGCCCCTCTCGGACGCGCCCGACCAGGGACTTCACCGGCTTCTGACGGTGCGAGGTCCCCATGTAGGCCGAACCCGACTCGGCGAGGGCGGCGAGCTGCTCGGGGCGGACCTTGGAGGGGCCGCACCCGAAACGGCCGTCCGCGGGCTTGAGATCGGCTGGGATGTCAATGGTTGGATTCGCGCTGTCGGTCACTTGTAGAAGGCTATCTGACCTGCAACGAAGATCGCGGGCCGGGTTCACATGCCGAGACGCCGGCGCCGCCACGCCCAGGTCAGCAGGGCCGCCAGCGCCGCCGCGCACACGCCGGCGACCACGGCGGGCGGGTAGATCCAGTCGTCGCCCCTGGCGTGCGCCTCGATGGCCGTGCCGACGGAGTCGTAGACCAGGAAGCCGAGGAAGAGCGCGGTGACGACGACGGCGATCCGCCCAGACACCGCGTTGGTGCGGCGGCGGCGCTCCTCGCGCTCCGCCTCGTACCGGCGCAGCTCCTCGGCGGCGTCGGCCTTCGCGCCGGACGCGTCCCTCGCGGGGCCGACGTCACCGTCAAGTGGCTCGTCGGGGGGTTGGCTCATGCCGCCAATGATGACAAATTCGATCCGTTTGATCGTCCGCTGCGTCCAATAGCGGCGGCCGGGGGCGAAGGAGAGTGCGAACGGGAAGCGAGGCGTGTGCGTATGGCGGGCGACGGCGACCGGATCCTG
>NZ_JBIQHY010000036.1:0-57761 GCF_044508335.1 Actinomadura sp. | reverse complement strand
GACCTCTGGGTTATGAGCCCAGCGAGCTACCGAACTGCTCCACCCCGCGGTGATGTTTGAAGTCTATGCCATGGCGGGGGGTGGTTCGGTCGGGCGGCGTTATTTGGTGCAGGCGGGGACGTCGCCTTTGCCGGATGTGAGGGCGTTGATGGCTTGGATGCTGCTGTGGAGGGTGTCGGCGCGGACGAGGCGGAGGCCGCCGGGGCGGGCGTCGAGGGCGTCGGCGCAGTTGTCCTTGGGGGTGAGGAAGACGGTGGCGCCGGCTTTGCGGGCGGCGATCATCTTCTGCTGGATGCCGCCGATGGGGCCGACTTCGCCTTCGGGGGTGATGGTGCCGGTGCCGGCGATGAATTTGCCCTGGGTGAGGGGGCCGGGGGTGAGTTTGTCGTAGATGGCGAGGGAGAACATGAGGCCGGCGGAGGGGCCGCCGATGTCGCCGATGCTGATGTCGATCTTGAAGGGGAATTTGTACTGGTCGGAGAGGACGATGCCGACGACGGCGCGTTTGCCGGCGGGGTCGGCGACGGTCTTGAGGGCGGCCTTCTGCTCTTTGCCGGCGCGCTTGTAGGTCAGCGTGACGGTGTCGCCGATCTTGTGCTTGGCCATGGCGCCGGTGATCTGGGAGACGCTGGTGGTCTCGGCGCCGTCGAGCGCGGTGATCTCGTCGCCGGGTCTGAGGACGCCGTCGGCGGGGCGTCCTTTCTGGACGCCGTCGACGACGACGCGGGTGGTGACGGGGATGCCGAGTTCGTGGAGGGCGGCGGCTTCGGCGTTCTGCTGGGAGTCCTGCATCGCCCGGGTGTTCTCCTGGTCGACCTCTTTGGGCGACTCGTCCTTGGGGAAGATCGTCTCTTCGGGGACGATGGCGGTGTCGCCGTCGAGCCAGCCGCGGAGGGCGGTGAAGAGGTCGATGCGGCCGCCGGGGCCGCCGCGGTAGGTGACGGTGGTGAAGTTGAGGTTGCCCTGGTCGGGGTAGGTCTTGCGGCCTTCGATGCGGATGAGGGGCTGGCCTTTGTCGTTCGTGCCGAGGGTGTTGCTCGTGGGTCCGGGCATGAGCGCGACGTAGGGGACGCGCATGACGGAGCCGATGGCGGCGAGCACGAGGACGAGCACGCTCGCGACGGTGAGCGTGGCGGCACGGCGAGACATGCCGGAAACTCTATGCGGTCGGGGGGCTCAGCAGGCTCCGACCCACTCGTCGTCCCCGTCGGCGAAGGTCTGGTGCTTCCAGATGGGGACGTTGGCCTTGAGGTCGTCGATGAGGCTGCGGCAGGCGGCGAACGCTTCGGCGCGGTGGGCGGAGGACGCGGCGACGACGACGGCGATGTCGCCGATCTCGAGGTCGCCGACGCGGTGGACGGCGGCGAGGCCGAGGACGGGGTGGTCGGCGGCGACCTTCTCCATGACGGCGCGCAGTTCCCGTTCGACGGTGGGGTGGGCGCTGTAGGAGAGGCGGCTGACGGCGCGGGCGTGGTCGTGGTCGCGGACGGTGCCGGCGAAGACGGCGATGCCGCCGGCGCCGGGGGCGCCGACGGCGGCGTACGCCTCGTCGATGGACAGGGGCGTCTCGCGGACGCCGATCAGCCGGATGACGTCCTCGCCCGCAACGCTTTGGGTCACGTCCCGCAGGCTACCTCGCCGGGAGCGGCCTATGGCCGCGGGGACGCACCGGGTTCGTCGGGTTCGAAGGTGGCGGCGAGCGCTTCGGCGAGGGCGGGGACGAGGTCGGGCCCGGCGAGGACCTCGTCGTCGCTGTCGTGGCGGCGCAGGCGGAGGGCGGAGTGCCGGGCGCCGTCGCGGAGGACGCCGACGACCATGCGCACGTCTTCCCGCTGCGGGTGGGACGCGGCGAACTCGGCGGCTTCGGCCTCGTCTTCGGGGATGTCGTCCTCGACGCCGGGCGGCAGGACGACGCGTTCCATGACGAGGGCGCAGCCTTCGACGGCGTCGGGCCAGGCGATGGAGGCGAGGGAGTCCTCGATGGCGTCTCTCTCCGGGAGGGCCGGCTGTTCGAGGGCGGCGAGGGTGTCGGCGTCGGGGGCTAGGCCGAGCTGGTCGGCGAGTTCGGGTTCGGCGCGGCGGAGCTCGGTGCTCCGGACGAGGGCGTAGAGGCGGGGCGCGCTGTCCCAGCCCTCCTGGGCCGAATGACGTTCCAGGTCCAGCACGACTTCTTCCAGAAGACTCACGGGCCCATCTTTCCCCCAATCGGGACCTGGAAATGCCGGAACCTCCGCGGCAGTCGGTAAGTTGCATCTACAGCACCGGCGGGCTGCCGGTGAGCGAGACCTCGATCGGAGGGGCCCGACTTGACGTTCCGGACTCCCGCTTTCGGGCGCCGGCTCGGTACCGGACGGACGCGGCTGGTCCTGCCGGTTCTGGTGGTACTGGCCGTGCTGCTGGTCGTCTTCATGATCTTCACGACGACGTACACGAACCTGCTGTGGTACCGCTCCATCGGCTTCTCGTCCGTCTACACGACGCAGCTGCAGGCGAAGATCGCCCTGTTCTTCGGGGCGGGCCTGCTGATGACGCTGGTGGTGGGCGCGAACATACTGATCGCCTCCCGGCTGCGTCCGGCGTACCGGCCGCTGTCGGTGGAGCAGCAGGGCCTGGAGCGCTACCGCGCGGTGATCGATCCGCGGCGGCGGCTGATCTCCTTCGTGCTGCTGGGCCTGCTGGGCGTGCTCACGGGCTCGTCGGTGGCGGGCCAGTGGCCGGTGTGGCTGGCGTTCCTGAACCGGACGCCGTTCGGCGTGGAGGATCCGCAGTTCCACAAGGACGTGTCGTTCTACGTCTTCACGTACCCGTTCCTGCGGCTGGTCCTCGGTGTGGTGTTCGCCACGGTGATCCTGTCGATCCTGGCCGCGGTGATGGTGCACTACCTGTACGGGGGGCTGCGGCTGCAGGGGCCGGGCGACAAGGCGAGCCCGTCCGCGCGGGCGCACCTGTCGGTGCTCTTCGGGGTGTTCATCCTGCTGAAGGCGGTCGCGTACTGGTTCGACCGGTACGGCCTGGTGCATTCGGACCGCGGGGTGACGACCGGCGCGTCCTACACGGACGTCAACGCCCTGCTGCCCGCGAAGACGATCCTGTTCGTCATAGCGCTGCTGTGCGCCGTGATGTTCTTCAGCAACCTGCTGCGCCGCGGCATGATGCTGCCGGGCGTCGGGTTCACCCTGCTGGTGCTGTCGGCGATCCTGCTGGGCGGCGTGTACCCGCTGCTGATCCAGCAGTTCCAGGTGAAGCCGGACGAGCTGGCCAAGGAGCGCCAGTTCATCGCGCGCAACATCAAGTTCACCCGCGCGGCCTACGGGGTGGACGGCGCGAAGGTGGTCCCGTACGGGTCGCAGCCCGTGACGGACAAGAAGAAGCTGCGGGAGGACGCCGACAAGCTCACCGACGGCGGCGTCCGCGTCCTCGACCCGAACGTGGTCGGCGAGACGTTCCAGCAGCTGCAGCGGATCCGCCCGTTCTACCAGTTCCCGGACACGCTCGACGTGGACCGCTACCAGGTGGACGGCAAGACGGTCGACACGATCGTCGCGCTGCGGGAGCTGTCGGGCGCCCCGGCGGGGCAGCGCAGCTGGATCAAGGACCACATGGTCTACACGCACGGCTACGGCTTCGTGTCGGCCTACGGCGACCGGTTCGACTCGCGGGAGCCGGACTTCATCACCCGCGACATGCCGGCGTCCCAGAACCAGCAGATCAAGGTGGCGCAGCCGGAGATCTACTTCGGCGAGCGCTCGCCGGAGTACTCGGTGGCCGGGGGGCGCGGCCAGCAGGAGCTGAACTACCCCGACAACAGCGCCTCGGGGCAGCAGAGCAGCACCTATGAGGGGCAGGGCGGCGTCCGCATCGACTCGTTCTTCCGCAAGCTGCTGTACGCGGCGAAGTTCCAGGACAAGAACCTGCTGCTGTCCGGCGCGATCAACCAGGACGCCAAGATCCTGTACGACCGGTCGCCGCGCGAGATGGTGCAGAAGGCCGCGCCGTGGCTCACGCTGGACGGCGACCCGTACCCGGCGGTGGTGAACGGGCGCATCCTGTGGATCGTGGACGGCTACACGACGTCCAGCAGCTACCCGTACTCGGAGCGGATGAGCCTCGGGGACGCGACCCGCGACACCATCACCGACACCCGGTCGGCGGTGGCGCAGCAGGCGAACGACCACATCAACTACATGCGGAACTCGGTGAAGGCCACCGTCGACGCCTACGACGGCAGCGTCCACCTGTACCAGTGGGACGAGAACGACCCGGTGACCAAGACGTGGATGAAGGTGTTCAAGGACACCGTCCAGCCGCGCTCGTCGATCCCGCCGGAGCTGGAGGCCCACTTCCGCTACCCGCAGGACCTGTTCAAGGTGCAGCGGAAGATCCTCACCAAGTACCACGTGACGGACCCGTCCGCGTTCTACAACGGCGAGGGCTTCTGGGAGGTCCCGCAGGACCCGACGGTGAGGGGCAAGCGGCAGCCGCCCTACTACCAGAGCCTGCGGATGCCCGGCCAGGACACCCAGTCGTTCGCGCTGACGACGGTGTTCAACCCGCGCAACAACCCGCAGCTGGCGGCGTTCATGGCGGTGGGGTCGACGCCGGGGCGCGACTACGGGCAGATCCAGATCCTGCAGATGCCGCGCAACGCGCAGCCGGCCGGGCCGGGCCAGGTGCAGAACTCGTTCGAGACCGACTCGAAGGTGAAGAACGACCTGTTCGCGCTGCGGCAGGGCGGCACGAAGACCGTCGCCGGCAACCTGCTGACGATCCCGTTCGGCGGCGACCTGCTGTACGTGGAGCCGATGTACACCAAGGCGTCGGGCGGCAAGGAGCAGCAGCCGTACCCGATCCTCGGCAAGATCCTCGTGCGGTACGGGGAGAGCATCGCGGCCGCGGACACCTTCGCCGACGCGCTCGACCAGGTCCTCGGCGGGACTGGCTCCGGCCCGCAGGCCCCGGCGCAGCAGGGCGCGCCGCCCGGCGGCGAGCTGAGCGCGGCGGCGCAGAAGGCGATCAACGACCTGAACAAGGCCGTGACGGACTACGAGAACGCGCAGAAGAAGGGCGACTACCCGGGCATGGGCGACGCCTGGAAGCGGATCAAGGACGCGCAGGCGGCGCTGGCCGCCGCGGGCAAGGCCGCCCCGAAGGCGTCGCCGAGCCCGTCGCCGTCCCCGAGCGCGACGCCGAGCGCCACACCGTCGTCGAGCTGACGCCCGGCTCCGCCCGGGCCGGGCGGGGCGGGGCGCCGGCGCGCGGCCCGGGCTACCTGCGGCGCTTGCGGGCGCGGCGGATGGCGGCGGCGGCGCCGATCGCGGCGACGGTGGCGCCCGCGGCGGTCGCCACCGTGGCCTCCTTGCCGCCGACGCGGCGGCCGACGACGGCGTGCCGCCCCGCGGTCTCCTCCATCACGACGCGCAGGGCGGCGGCGTTGTCGTACATGGGCTTCCAGCCGGCGGCGCGGAGCCGGGCGCAGTCGACGACCCACGGGTAGGCGACGTAGTGCAGGTCGGTGGCGGGCGCGGGGGTCATGCCGAGCCGGTGCAGCCGCTGCGCCATGCCGAAGGTGAGCGCGGCGGGCAGCTCGAAGCTGCGCTTGCCGGTGATCTCGGCGACCTCCTCGGGGCCGAGCCAGCCCTCGCCGCCGACGGCGACGGGGCCCCGCACGCCCTCGGTGACGACGACGTCCAGCGCGGAGGCGAGGTCCTCGATGTGGCAGAACTGCCAGCCGGGGGTGCTGCCCTTGACCGACAGCAGCCGCGGCGCCTCGAAGTGGCGGGTGACCACGGTGTCGACGCCGGGCCCGACGACCGCGGCGGGGCGGACGACGGTGACGTCCAGGCCGGGGTGGGTGACGGGCGCGGTCGCGGCCAGCTCCTCCATCTCCAGGTAGTCGCCGGCGATGCTGGTGCTGGCCTCGGCGAGCAGCGGCGCGTCCTCGCTCAGCGGCACCTCGTTGCCGGGCCCCGCCCCGTACACCATCGCGGAGGTGACGAGGACCACCCGGCGGACGCGGGCGGCCGCGGCGGCGGTGACGACCGTCTGGGCGCCGCGGACGTTGTGGGTGCGGCGCTCGCGCGGGTCCGCGTCCGGGGACCGCTCGATGTCGAGGTTGACGATGACGTCCACGTCGGAGAGCCGCCCCGACAGCAGCGGGTCGCGGATGTCGGTGACGCGCCAGGTGACGCCGGGCACGTCGCCGCGCTGCCCGTCGATGGCGACGACCTTGCGGATCTCTTCCCGTCCGGCGAGCCGGGCGGCCAGCAGCCGCCCCGCCCCGGACGCGGCGCCGGTGACGGCGACGACCGGGGCCTTGCTACGCCGAGGGCGAACCTTGCCCGTTGCCACGGGGCTGCCCCCTTCCTTGAGTACGCGACCTTGCCGGGACCGGCTAACGTTGCGGATATGAGCCCATCATGCATCCCAGGGGCGATCCGATGAGCAACACTCCCTTCGGCTTCAACCGTCCCGGCGACGGAGACGACGACGACCGGCCCCAGGATCCATTCAAGGGCATGGGCGGCGACATGGCGCAGTTCGCCGACATGCTGCACCGGTTCGCCGACATGATCGGCGCGCAGGGCGCGGGCGGCGGGGCGGGCGGCCCGCTGAACTGGGATCTGGCCAAGAACATCGCGCGGCACACGGTGGTGGAGCAGGGCGACCCGTCGGTCGTCGACACCGAGCGGCGCCAGGTCGAGGAGGCGCTGCGCCTGGCCGACCTGTGGCTGGACGAGCGGACGACGCTGCCCGCCGGCATCCGCACGCCGCAGGCGTGGAGCAGGTCGGAGTGGATCGAGCAGACGCTCCCCGTGTGGGCGAAGGTGTGCGACCCGATCGCGACCCGGATGGTCGACTCGATGGGCGGAGCGCTCGGCGGCGGCGAGATCCCCGCCGACGTGCAGGCGATGGCCGGCCCGCTGATCGGCATGGTCAAGCAGATGGCCGGCGCGATGGTCGGCGGCCAGGCCGGGCAGGCGCTCGGCGCGCTGGCCCGCGAGGTGACCGGCTCGGCCGACGTGGGCCTGCCGCTCGCGCCGGACGGCGTCGGCGCGCTGCTGCCCGCGGGCGTCGAGGCGTTCGGCGAGGGCCTGGAGGTCTCCGCCGACGAGGTCCGGCTGTATCTGGCGCTGCGCGAGGCCGCCCACCAGCGGCTCTTCGCGCACGTCCCGTGGCTGCGCTCGCACCTGCTGGGCGCGGTGGAGGAGTACGCGCGCGGCATCACCGTCGACCTCTCGGGCATCGAGCAGGCCGTGCAGGGGCTCGACTTGAGCAACCCGGAGGCCCTCCAGGAGGCGCTCGGCGGCGAGATCCAGCTGCAGCCCGAGGAGACGCCGCGGCAGAAGGCGGCGCTGGCCCGGCTGGAGACGACGCTCGCGCTGGTCGAGGGCTGGGTCGACACGGTCGTGAACGAGGCCGCGGAGGGGCGGCTGCCCGGCTCGGTGAAGCTGGCCGAGGCGGTGCGGCGGCGCCGCGCCACCGGCGGCCCCGCCGAGCGGACGTTCGCGACGCTGGTCGGCCTGGAGCTGCGGCCCCGCCGCCTCCGCGAGGCGGCCGCGCTGTGGCGGTCGCTGGGCGAGGCGCGCGGCACGCAGGGCAGGGACGCGGTGTGGGACCACCCCGACCTGCTCCCGACCGCGGACGACCTCGACGACCCGGACGGCTTCGTGCACGGCCGCGACGAGATCGAGGGCCTGTCCGACCTGGACCTGACCAAGCTGACCAAGGCGCCCGACGAGGGCGGGGAGTCCGCGGAGAAGCCGGACGAGAAGCCGGACGACGAGAAGCCGGACGACGGGGGGCCCGGCGGCGGGCCCGGCCCGGACGACGGCGGGCCGCGCGCATGACCGGGCCGCGTCCGCCCCGGGTGAACGGCTGCCGCTACGCGCCCGGGTCGTCCACGAACGCCGTGCGGCGCCGTGTCGCGCGGGCGAGCCTGTGCTGGCAGCGCCCGATCGATCAGGAGCGCCGTCGCCGCCGCCCCGACAACTCCCGCTACCCCCGCGTGGGCCGCACATGACGCGGGCCGCCCGATGACCGCGCGGCGCGGGCTCCACCCGGCGCGGAGGGGCCGGTGACCCGGGGTTCACCGGCACCGGACGGCCTCTACGGCGATGCGGTGCGGGTGCTGGCGTCGTGGCGGGCGCCCGACGCCGGGCAGGAGCGGGTGCGGCGGGACTTCCTGCGGCATCTGGAGGAGCATCCGGCGGACGGGATGTGGCGCGCGTGCGCGGCCGGGCACATCACCGCCAGCACTGCCGTGCTGGACGCGTCCCGCTCCCGCGTGCTGCTGACCCTGCACGCGAAGGTCAAGGCGTGGCTCCAGCTCGGCGGGCACTGCGAGCCGGGCGACGCCACCCTCGCCGCGGCGGCGCTGCGTGAGGCGACGGAGGAGTCGGGCATCGCGGGCCTGCGGCTGCTCCCCGAACCCGTCAAGCTGGACCGGCACGCCGTCCGCTGCCATCCCGCCGGTACCTGGCACCTGGACGTCCAGTACGTCGCGATCGCCCCGGAGGGGGCCCGGCACGCGATGTCGGACGAGTCGGACGACCTCGGCTGGTTCCCGGTGGACGACATCCCCGAGCCCACCGACGACGCCGTCCGCGACCTGGTGGCGCGCGCGGTCTCGCTGAGCCGCTGACGCGCACGGCCCCGTCCGGCCCGGTTCAGCGGCCCAGGGGGTGGCCTTGCAGGAGGGCGCGGGTGTTCTCCCAGCCTTCGAGGCCGGGGTCCAGGCGGCGCAGGTCGGCGAGGGTGCGCAGGCGGTGCCAGCCGGGGCCCTGCGGGACGAGGCCCGGGCGGGGCGCGGCGGCGCGGAGGCGCGCCAGGGCGTCCGGTGTGTCGAGGTCGACGTCGTGCAGGGCGGCGGCGAGCCAGCCGGGCAGGGGCAGGCGGGCGGCCAGGGCGACGAGCGTCCCGTCTTCGGCCCGGCAGGCGGCGGACGGGGCGCTGCCGACGGCGCGGAACAGCTTGCCGAGCAGCAGCGGCGGCAGGTCGGGGGCGTCCTGCGCGACGAGCGCGGCGGATCCGGCGCCCAGCGCGTGCAGCGCGGCGAACGCGCCGGCGAGGGTCGCCTCCCGGACGATCGGGGTGCCGGGCCAGGTGACCGCCTCGGCGTCCGGCTGGTCGGGCGGGTCGAGGACGAGCGCGGGCGTCACCAGGTCGAGCCCGGCGACGACCTCGTAGGTGTCTTCGAGCAGCGCGAGCCGGAACTCGCCGGGGTCGATCCCCGGCGGGACGTCCCTGGGGCGGGCGGGGAGCGAGAGCACCGCGGCGAAGCGGGCGGGCGCTCCGGGCGCCCGGTCGGGGGCGTCGGTCACCCGGCGGCCTCGTGCGGGTACTCCGCGCCCGGGTGCAGCCCGTCGCCGCGGTGGATGGCGTCCCCGGCGGCCTCGCCGTCGGGCGCGTCGGCCTCCAGCGGCAGGTGCGCGGCGGCGGCGACGCCCTCCAGGTAGCCGCGGGCGCGGTCGGCCTTCGGGTAGTTGCCGACCAGCTCCCAGAAGTCGGCGCCGTGCCCCGGGACGAGCAGGTGCGCCAGCTCGTGGACGAGGACGTAGTCGACCACCCAGCCCGGCATGCCGCGCAGCCGGGTGGACAGCCGGATCGTGCCGTCGTCCGGGGTGCAGGACCCCCAGCGGGTGCGCTGGTTGGCGACCCAGCGGACGCTGACCGGGTCGGCGCGGCCGTCCAGGTAGCGGCGGGACAGCTCGCGGGCGCGCGACTGGAGGTCGGCGTCGGTCGGCCGCCTGCGGCGCTCGCGCTCCTCGAGCCGTTCCAAGATGGTCGCGATCCACTGTTCCTCTTCGGCCTTGGTGAGCCTGGACGGAACCATCACCACCACCTTGTCGCCGTCGCGGTAGGCGGACACGGTTCGCCTGCGCCTGGCACTGCGGCGGACCTCAACATTAGGGGGCACGCTGGAACCGTACTCGAAAATTTGCCCGCACCAAAGGGGGTGTTTGACGTCGCCGCAGGTCAGGCCCTATGTTTTGACCATCCCCCGGGGGCGTGTGGAATCTCCGCGCGTGTTTTACTCACCCGTGAATTGCGGGCTGCGCCGCTCCTTCCGGGCCGTCAGTCCTTCGATCATGTCGCGGGACGACATCGTCAGCGGCTGCGCGAGCGACTCCCAGCGCAGCGCCGCCTCCATGTCGGCGTGGCCGCCCCCGGAGAGCGCGACCTTGGTGAGCCGGGTCGCGATGGGCGCCTGCGCGGCGACCCGCGCGGCGACGGCGAGCGACTCCTCCAGCAGGTCCGCGCGCGGGAAGGCCCGGTTGACCAGCCCGTTCGCGGCCGCCTCGGCGCCGGTGAGGACGCGTCCGGCCAGCAGCATCTCGCGGGCCAGCGGGAGCCCGGCGACCTCGGGGAACAGCCAGGTCGCGGCCATCCCGGGGTGCAGGCCGAGCGCGGTGAACGGGGCGAGGAGCTTGGCGTCGTCCGCGGCGTAGCGCAGGTCGCAGGCGAGGGCGAGGCAGAGCCCGGCGCCGACGGCGTGCCCGTTGACGGCGGCGATCGTCGGGACCTCCAGGCCGCGGATCAGCAGCCACGTCCGGTAGAACTCCAGCATGCGGTCGCGGAGCGGCGGGACGGAGACGGAGTTGGTGCCGGCCAGCCAGGACAGGTCGCCGCCGGAGCTGAACGCGCTGCCGGCGCCGGTGACGACGACGCATCGCAGTCCCGCGTCGGCGCGCAGGCCGCCGATCGCCGCCTTCCACGCGGCGGTCATCTCGTCCGACATCGCGTTGCGGCGCCCGGGGTCGTTCAGCGTGAGGACGGCGACCCCGTCGGGGCGGCGGTCGACGAGCAGCGCGTCGGCGGAGTCTCCGGGCATGCCCCGCACGCTACCGAATGCCGTTCCGCCCGTGTCCCCCGGACCGCCCGCACCGCCGTGAGAAAGCGCACACTTACCACATCGGTGCAGGTCACGCGTGCGAGCCGGTTCCGGCACCGGCGATACTTGCCGACCGTTGTGGCGTGAACGACACCCGATCACCGACAATGTACGGCGTGAGCGATCTTCCCCGCCGCGCGGTGACGCGGTCAGCAAAGCTGGCGTCCCTCCCCATCGGCTTCGCGGGTCGCACCGCCCTCGGCGTCGGGAAGCGGACCTTCGGCAAGCCCGCCGAGGCGGTGGCGATGGAGATCCAGACGCGCACCGCCGAGCAGCTGTTCAAGGTGCTCGGCGAGCTCAAGGGCGGGGCGATGAAGCTCGGCCAGATGCTGTCGATCTTCGAGGCGGCGCTGCCGCCGGAGATCGCCGGCCCCTACCGGGCCACGCTGACCAAGCTGCAGGAGGCCGCTCCCCCGCTGCCGGCGGCGACCGTCCACAAGGTCCTGGAGGAGTTCCTCGGCGAGGACTGGCGCGACTACTTCGAGTCGTTCGACGACAGGCCGGCCGCCGCGGCGTCCATCGGGCAGGTGCACCGGGCCGTCTGGCACGACGGCCGCGCGGTCGCGGTGAAGGTCCAGTACCCGGGCGCGGGCAAGGCGCTGATCAGCGACTTCAACCAGCTCGCCCGCCTCGGGCGGCTGTTCGGCGTGCTGATGCCGGGGCTGGACGTGAAGGCGATGCTCGCCGAGCTGAAGGAGCGGGTGGCCGAGGAGCTCGACTACACGATCGAGGCCGAGTCCCAGTCCCTGTTCCGCGAGGCGTACCTGGACGACCCGGACTTCTACATCCCCGAGGTCATCGCGCAGTCCGGCGACATCCTGATCACCGAGTGGATGGACGGCACCCTCCTCTCGAAGATCATCAGTGACGGCGACCAGGACACCCGGAACCACGCGGCGCTGCTGTACTGCCGGTTCCTGCTGTCCGGCCCGAAGCGGTCGGGGATGCTGCACGGCGACCCGCATCCCGGCAACTTCCGGCTGCTGGAGGACGGCCGGCTCGGCGTCCTGGACTTCGGCGCCGTGGACCGCATCCCCGGCGGCTTCCAGCGGCGGCTCGGGCTGCTGCTGCGCATCGGCACGATGGCCGACATCGACGAGATCGAGGAGGCGCTCCGCGGTGAGGACTTCATCCGCGAGGGCGTGGAGATCGACACCGAGTCGCTGCAGGCGTTCCTCGCCCCGATCACCGAGCCGTTCATCACCGAGACGTTCAAGTTCAACCGGGAGTGGCTGCGCGACATGGCCGCCCGGGTCACCGACCTGCGGCCGTCCAACGTCGTGCGGCAGCTGAACCTGCCGCCCGAGTACGTGATCATCCACCGGGTGCTGTCGGCGGGCACCGGCGTGCTGTGCCAGCTGGAGTGCGAGATCCCCGCCCGCGCCGAGTCGCTGAAGTGGGTGCCGGGCTTCGCCGGCGACGAGGACGGCGAGCTCGTCCCCGGCTGACGACCCGGCCGCGGACCGGCGGGGCCCCGCGCATTGATGAGATGCGCGGGACCCGTTGTTCGCGCGCCCGGTGAAGTGGGGCACCGGACGCGCTCCACGTGCCCGCCGGGAGGCGCGCCGCCCGCCGAACCATCCGAGAAGGACGGGGGCGCGGCTGCGACCGGCGGGCGTCCGGTCTCAGTGGTCCCGGTGCCGCGGCTCCGGGACATGGGCGTACGCCTCGCCGCTCGCGGTCGGCGCGAGCAGGACGCGGCGGACGCGGGAGGCCCTCGTCCGGGCGTCCCGCCGCGCGCGGCGGAGTGCGCGCACGCGCGCGGCCAGCTCGTCGGGCACGGTCACGGGCATTCGCTCACGGGCGAGGTCCTGGCTGAGCATCGTCATCTCGTTCCCCCCGGCGGCCCGGAGGCGCGGTCCCCGCGCGGGGGCCGCGCCTCCGGGGCGGATTCGGTCGATCGTCGCGGGCATGCCCGCCTCACACCGCCACTTCGTCCGGGCGCGGGTGCTTGCGCGGGCGGCCGCGCGGCCGCTTGCGCGGAACGATGACACCGCGGACGAACAGCTCGCCGCCCCAGACGCCCCAGGGCTCCTTGCGCTCGAGAGCGCCGGCGAGGCACTCCTTGCGGAGCGGGCACTCCAGGCACAGGGCCTTGGCGAGCTCGACGTCGGCGGGAGCCTCGGCGAAGAACAGCTCCGGGTCGGTCCGGCACGGAAGCGTGAGGTCCTCCTCGCTGATCGCGAGGGCCCCCTGCATCACAGTCACCCTTGTTCCTCTCGTTGGATCTCAACGGGTGTGTCGGTGGGTCGTCTGGACAAAGAAGAAGGCCGCGGATCCGGTGTCTGGATCCGCGGCCTGGGGGCTTGCCGGCCTTCGCTAGACCGGTCGCCTCCAGGGATACGGACCCGACACGCCACCCTTGACGGTGACGCCCACGTGGGCCGTGGCCGGAGCCTGGACGTTCGCGTCCTCGATGAGGTGTTCGAAGACACTTCGCCCCTGGTCGTCCTGGATCAGCTGCTCAAAGCGCAGATCGCGCAGCTTCGCGCGCCGCTGCCCGCGCAGCCCGCCGGACGCCGGGAGATAGGCGTCGGGCATGGACATGCGGGACATCGAGGCGCCGCGCACCGAGACACAGGGCATGGAGGCGCCAGGGACGGACGCGGTCCAGGACGACGCGAGTTTCAGCAACGTGCTGCTCACCGGACTGCACACCACCTCTCTGGCTCCTCGGGCCGGGGGCCGGTGGATCAAGATCCACACGGTCGGCCGGTTGAATGCTCGCGACGAGCGTACGGGGATCCCGCCGAATCAAGCAAGATATTTTTGACCTGCGGTTTTGTGGGTGACTTCACCCTTTTCCCGGGGAACCCGCGCCGCCTCGCGGGCGTCGAAGCTCACGGGAGCCCCATAGGGGGACGATCATCCCACAGGCCGCCGGGTCAGCGCCGCGGCTCGGCGGAGACCCGGACGAGCCCCTCCTGCATCACCGAGACGACCAGCTCCCCCGACCGGGTGAACACCTGGCCGCGGGCGAGGCCGCGGGCGCCGCCGGCGAACGGCGTGTCCTGGTAGTACAGCAGCCAGTCGTCGGCGCGGAACGGCCGGTGGAACCACATGGCGTGGTCGAGGCTGGCGCCCATCGTCCGCTTGTCGCCCCAGGCCAGGCCGTGGTTGAGCAGGACGGTGTCGAGCAGCGTCATGTCCGAGGCGTAGGTCATGAGGCAGACGTGCAGCAGCAGGTCGTCCGGCAGCTCGCCGTCCACTTTCAGCCACACCTTCGACTCGGGGCTGGCGAGCGACGGGTCCCTGGCCGCCTCCCACGTCAGCGGGGTCGCGTGCCGGATGTCGAACGGGCGCCGGTCGGCGAACTCGCGCGCGCCGACCTCGCCGAAGATCGGCGTCAGCCGCGCCAAGCTGTCCGGCAGCGTCTCCGGGGGCGGCGCGTCCGGCATCGCGGCCTGGTGGGACGGGCCGTCCTCGACGATCTGGAACGACGCCGACAGCGTGAAGATCGCCTTGCCGTGCTGGATCGCCATGACCCGCCGCGTGGTGAACGACCGCCCGTCCCGGACCCGGTCGACGGTGTAGACGATCGGGACGAGCGGGTCGCCGGGCCGGATGAAGTAGGCGTGCAGCGAGTGCACGGGCCGGTTCGCGGGGACGGTGCGCCCGGCGGCGACGAGCGCCTGCCCGGCCACGTGGCCTCCGAAGACGCGCTGCCGCCGCTCCTCGGGGCTGCGGCCGCGGAAGATGTCGTTCTCGATCTGTTCGAGGTCGAGCAGGTCCAGCAGGGCCTTGAGCGATTCCTTCACGGCGGCCAGTCTTCCGCATCGGCCCGCGTGACCGCGATCTCACCCCTGCGGCACCGGCTCATCCGCCGGGCCCTGTGACCGGGATCTCAGCCAGCGCGGGTCAGTGGCCGCAGAGGGCGAGGACGGCGTCGCCGTAGCGGTCGAGCTTGACCCTGCCGACGCCGGGGATGCGGGCCAGGTCCTCCAGCGACTCGGGGCCGCGCTCGGCGATCGCCTGGAGGGTCGCGTCGGTGAAGACCACGTACGCGGGGATCTTCTGCTCGGCGGACACCTGGGCGCGCCACTCCTTCAGCGCGATGAGCAGCTCCTCGTTCAGCTCGGACGGGCAGTCCTCGCAGCGGCCGAGCTTGCGCTCGACGGCGGCGGTCAGCGGGCGCCCGCAGACCCGGCAGGGCTGCGGGCCCTTCGCCGGGCGCCGCTTCGACCGGTCGGCGCGGGGCGGCGTGTGCGTGGCGGCCTTGCCCGTCAGGCCGTCGAGGAAGCGGGACGGGCGGCGGTTCTGCGCCCCGCCCGGCGACCGCGACAGCGCCCACGAGAGCGCCAGATGGACGCGCGCCCGCGTCACCCCCACGTACAGCAGGCGGCGCTCCTCCTCGATCTGCGCGGGCGTCTTGGCGTAGACGATCGGGAGCGTGCCCTCGGCCAGCCCGACGAGGAACACCGCGTCCCACTCCAGGCCCTTGGCGGCGTGCAGGGACGCCAGCGTGACGCCCTCCAGCGGCGGCGCGTGCTGCGCGGCGGCGCGCTCCTCCAGTTCGGCGACGAACTCGGCGAGCCCGGCCTTCGGGTCGTCGGCGGCCATGTCCTCCGCGAGCTGGGCCAGGGCGGCGAGCGACTCCCAGCGCGCGCGGGCGGCGCCCGCGCCCTCGGGCGGCCGGTCGGAGAACCCGGCCCCGGACAGGACGTGCCGGACGGTCTGGATCAGCCCCATCCCCTCGGTCTCGGCGTCGGCGCCCGCCCGCGCCGCGCCGCGCAGCCGGACCACCGCCTCGCGCACCTCGGGCCGCTCGAAGAACCGCTCGGCGCCCCGCACCACGTACGGGACACCCGCCGCCGCCAGCGCCGACTCGTAGGTCTCCGACTGCGCGTTGATCCGGAACAGGATCGCGATCTCGCGCGCGGGGACGCCCTCGTCGATCAGCTTGCGCGCCCGGCGGGCGGCGTCGTCGGCCTCGGCGACCTCGTCGTCGTACTCGTTGAACACCGGCTCGGGGCCGTTCTCCCGCTGGGCGACCAGCTCCAGCCCGTGCCGCGCTCCCCCGGCCCGGCCGATCACCCCGTTCGCGAGCCGGACGACCTGCGGCGTCGACCGGTAGTCGCGGACGAGCTTCACGACCTTCGCGCCGGGGTGCTCGCGGGTGAAGCCGAGCAGGTGGGACGGGGACGCGCCGGTGAACGAGTAGATCGTCTGGTTGGGGTCGCCGACGACGCACAGGTCGTCGCGGTCGCCGAGCCAGGTGTCGAGCAGCATCTTCTGCAGCGGGTTGACGTCCTGGTACTCGTCGACCACGAAGTACCGGTACTGCTCGCGGACCTGGTTCGCGACGTCCCGGTGCTCGGTGAGGACGGCGGCGGTCAGCTCCAGCATCCCCTCGAAGTCGAGGAGGTTGCGCTCGCGCCTGAGCTGCTCGTACATCGCGTAGACGCGCGCCACGTCCACGACCTCGGCGGGCGGTCTCCGGCCGGCCCCGGCGACCGCGGCCGGGTAGTCCTCGGGGCGGTTCTGGGTGACCTTCGCCCATTCGATCTCGCTCGCGAGGTCGCGCAGCTCGGTCCGGCCGAACGACAGCCGGCAGGCCCGCGCCGCGTCCGCGACGAGCCCGATCTTCGAGTCGATGATCTTCGGGGGTTCGCCGCCGACGACGCGCGGCCAGAAGTAGCTGAGCTGCCGCAGCGCCGCCGCGTGGAACGTCCGGGCCTGGACGCCGGGCGCGCCGAGCTGCCGCAGCCGGCCGCGCAGCTCCCCCGCCGCCCGCGTGGTGAACGTCACGGCGAGCACCCGCTGCGGCGTGACGACGCCCGTCAGCGTGGCGTAGGCGATCCGATGCGTGATGGCCCTGGTCTTGCCCGTCCCGGCGCCCGCGAGCACGCACACCGGACCCTTCACCGCCTCGGCGACCGCCCGCTGCTCGGGGTCGAGTCCCTCCAGCACCGACTCAGCCAACATGCCCCCATACTCGCAGCCCGTCCCGTCTGCCTCAGCCGATACGCCCACCTGTGGACAGCGGAGGAATGCGCGGGGCGCGTCTACTGTTCTCCGGTAGGCACTGATCGTCCGAACGAACGAGGAGACGACGAAGCGATGGCGACGCCTTCGACCGCGCATGGCACGGGCCCGAGCGGCCGGCTCACCATGTACACGACCACCTGGTGCGGGTTCTGCCGCCGGCTGAAGAGCCAGCTCGCCCGGGACGGCATCGAGATGGTCGAGGTCGACATCGAGCGCGACCCGGAGGCCGCCGACTTCGTCATGAGCGTCAACGGCGGGAATCAGACCGTCCCCACCATCCTCTATCCCGACGGCACGGCCGCGACGAACCCGAGCGCCAAGGAGGTCAAGCGCCGCCTGGCGGAGATCGCGAAGACCGCGTAGGCCCATCGCGGAGCAGGCCCGCCGGCCACCGGGCCGGCGGGCCTGCTCATGCCCGCGTGCGCGGGGAGCGGACTGCTCGCGCCACGTGAGCGGCTTCAGAAGGCGGGCATCTTGGGGAGTTCGCCGCCGTACCAGCGCATGATGAGCTGGGCGGCGATGGACAGCGGGCCCGGGGCGACGATCTCGCCCGACTCGATGGCGGCGCGCAGCTCGTCCCGCGTGTACCAGGCGGCGTCCAGGATCTCCTCCGGGTCGGGGTTCAGCGGGACGTCGCCGTCCGCCCGCGCGGTGAAGCCCAGCATCAGGCTCTGCGGCAGCGGCCACGGCTGGCTGCCGAGGTAGCGGACGTCCCGGACGGCCAGCCCGACCTCCTCCTTCACCTCCCGCGCGACGGCCTGTTCGAGGGACTCGCCCGGTTCGACGAACCCGGCGAGGATCGAGCGGCGGTCGGCGGGCCACTGCGGTCCGCGGGCGAGCAGGACGCGGTCGGCGTCGTCGGTCACCAGCATGATCACGGCCGGGTCGACGCGCGGGAAGTGCTGCGAGTCGTCGCGCGGGCAGACGCGCACGTGCCCGGCGGACTTCACCCGCGTCTCCGCGCCGCAGCGCGGGCAGTAGCGGTTGGTGTCGTGCCAGTGCTCCAGCGCGACGGCGTGGGTGAGCAGGCCGGAGTCGCGGTCGTCGAGGAGTGCGCCGACGCGGCGCAGCCCGGCCGGCTCCGCCCCCTCGATGGTGGGCAGCGGGCCGGACACGCCGTAGTAGACGACGCCGTCGTCGTCCGCGCCGAGGAGCCAGCGCTCGCCGTCCGGCGCCCGGTCCGGCGGGACGAGGACCAGCGCGGGGGCGGGCTCGCGGGTCACGAGCGCCCGCCCGTCCCGGACGATCAGGACGCGCGTCTTCGGATCGTTCCAGGTGGCCTCCAGCCAGGCGTCGTCGCTGCGGTTCAGCGCGACCCGGTCGAGGGTTCCGCGCGCGAGCGCTAGCCACTCGAGGCTCTCTGTCACAGGGGGCACTCCTCTCACACGCACGCGGGGCGTCGTCGGGGGCGACGCCGGGGGCGACGCCGGGGGCCCGCCTCACGCGGCCGCGGGCGGATACGCCGGCGGATACGCCGGCCGGATACGTCAGCGCAGCGCGGTGGCGAGTTCTTCCCAAAGGTACGCGGCGGCCTCCGCGCCCTTGAGCAGCAGCGGGATCTCGACCTTCTCGTTGGGCGCGTGGATGCGGTCGCCGTTCAGCCCGACCGCGACGAAGATCAGCGGCGCGTCCAGGATGTCGGCGAGGTCGGCCTCGGGGCCGCTGCCGCCCTCGCGGGTGAACAGCACCTCGGTGCCGAACGCCCGCTCCATGGCGCGCCGCGCGGCGGCGACGCCGGGCGAGTCGATCGGCGAGAAGCACGGCCGGACGCCGCCGCCCGGGATGCGGACCTCGGCCTCCACGCCGGGCGGGACGTGCTCGGCGACCCACGCCTCGAACGACTCCTGGACCTTGCGGGGGTCCTGGTCGGCGACGAGCCGGAACGAGATCTTCGCGTGCGCCTCGCGCGGGACGATCGTCTTGCCGCCCGGCCCGGTGTGCCCGCCCCACATGCCGTTGATCTCGGCGGTCGGGCGCGCCCAGACCCGCTCCAGGGTCGTGTAGCCCTTCTCGCCGTACGGGGCGCGGCTGCCGCCTGCGGTGCGCAGCCACTCCTCCTCGTCGAACGGCAGGCGCGCGAAAAGCTCGCGCTCCGCCTCCGTCAGCGGGACGACGTCGTCGTAGAAGCCGGGCAGGGTGACGCGCCCGTCGGCGTCGTGCAGGGCGGCGAGCAGCGCCGCCATCGCGTGCAGCGGGTTCGGGACGGCGCCGCCGAACGAGCCGGAGTGCAGGTCGCCGGACGGGCCGCGCAGCGTGACCTCTGCCTCGGTGAGCCCGCGCATCCCGGTGCACATGGACGGGACGTCCTCCGCCCACATCGTGGTGTCGCTGATGACGACGGCGTCGCAGGCGAGCCGGTCGCGGCGCTCGCGGAGCAGCTCGGCGAAGTGCACCGACCCCGACTCCTCCTCGCCCTCCACCAGCAGCTTGACGGTCACGGGCGGGGCCTGCCGGCCGGACGCGGCGAGCAGCGCGCGGAGGCCGAGCGTGTGGAAGAACACCTGGCCCTTGTCGTCGGACGCGCCGCGCCCGATGAGCCGGTCGCCCTTCTCGACGGGCTGGAACGGGGCGGTCTCCCACTCCTCCAGCGGCTCGACGGGCTGGACGTCGTGGTGGCCGTAGACGACGACGGCGGGGGCGTCCGGGTCGTCGGCGGGCCATTCGGCGAACACGGCGGGCAGCCCGGCGGTCTCCCAGATCTCGACGGTCGGGAAGCCCTGCTTGCGCAGGCGGGCGGCGAGCCACTCGGCCGATTCGCGCACGTCGGCGGCGTGCGCGGGGTCTCCGGAGATGGACGGGATCGCCAGCCACTCCCCGAGGTCGGCGACGAACCGGTCCCGTTCGGCCTGGATGTACCCGACTACGTCGTTCACCCGCATGCCCCTTCGCATGTGTCGTGTCGTACCGTTGCACCGGCTCCGCAGGCCGTCACCGCCGCGAGCTTACATCGGTGTCAACGCAGTGTTAGGGGAAGCAGCCGTGATCCTCATCGATCCGCCGCTGTGGCCCGCGCGCGGCCGGATCTGGTCGCACATGGTGAGCGACGTCTCCTACGAGGAGCTGCACGCGTTCGCGGCGGAACTGGGGATGCCGCCAAGGGCGTTCGAACGCGACCACTACGACGTCCCGTCCGAGCTGTACGAGGCGGCGGTGCTGCAGGGGGCGCAGGCGGTCGGCTGCCAGGAGCTTCTCCTGCGGCTCACCAGGGCGGGCCTGCGCCGCCGCAAGGACTACCGCCCCCGCGTCGCAGGACGCTAGCCGCCTGTCGCCGGACGCCAGGCGCCTGTCGCCGGACGCCAGGCGTTGCCGGACGCTAGGCGTTGAGGAGCATCAGTTCCGTCCGGACGTTGTTGCGCGCCGGTTCCTCGAAGCGTTCGCGGGCGGCGGGCGTGTGGAAGAGCTCGGGGAGGGCCAGCAGGCCGTTGAGCACTTCGGCCCGCCCGGCGCGGAAGAACTCGTCGGGGACGAACGCGTACTCCTCCCGGACGGCGGCGGCGTAGGCGGCGTAGGTCTCGGGGTCCGCGCCGAGGATGGCGAGGTCGGCGTCGCACAGGACCTGGCCGTTGCGGTCGTCTCCGTCCGGCGCGTGCGTGGCGGTCAGCTCCACCAGCCGGACGACCTCCTCGACGCGGGCGGGCGCGAGGTCGGTGTCGGCGAGCATGCGGGCGGCGAGGCGGGCGCTGCGCTCCTCGTTGTCCGCCCGTTCGGGGGCGTAGACGGCGTCGTGGAACCAGGCCGCGAGCCGCACGGCGTCCGGGTCGGCGGCGTGCCCGGCCAGCTCGTCCACGAGGTCGAGGACGGCGGTCAGGTGCGTCCGGGTGTGGTAGCGGCGGTGGGGCTCGCCGTAGCGTTCGTCCAGTTCTGTCCCGATATGCCGGGTGTGAGGCCCTGCCAGCGCGACCCACCGGTCGACAAGATCCATGGCCCCATCCTGGCCGATGGGCGCCCGGCCGGGACACGCGGTGCGCCGTTCTTGCGCGCGCCGCACCGCCCCGCCACTATGGTGATCACCGTGAGTTAGGCAAGCCTTACCTCACCACGGCTTGCCGCACCATCCGCCCGAACTGGAACCGCCCGAGCTGGAAAGGCCGACCGTGGCCGCCTCTGTCCATCTGGTCGCCGGGAAGGCGACCGACTCGGTGACGTACGGGTTCCTGCCCGCCGCCGCGCGCCTGGGCCTCGACGTGACGCTGCTCACCGACCGCCCCGCCGCGTACCGGTCCGGCCCGCACGCGTTCGGCGGGCCGGTCGTCGGATGCGACGTCTCCGACTTCCGGGACATCGTCGCCCGCGTCGCGGACGCCGGCGGCGAGCCCGCCGCCGTCTTCTCCAACAGCGACTTCCTGCAGGCGCCCGCCGCGCTGGCGGCCGCGTACTTCGGTCTCCCGGCCAAGGACTGGCGGGCGGCGGCCCGCGCGAAGAACAAGGCCCTCATGCGCCGCCACCTCGCGGCCCTCGACCCCGTTTTCTCGGCGGACGCGCGGCGGGTGCCCGCGGACGCGCCGTACCCGCTCGTCGTGAAGCCGCGTGAGGGAGTGGCCAGCGAGGACGTGTTCCTCGTCCACGACGCCGCGGAGCTGAACGCACGGATCAAGGAGATCTCAGCCCGGCGGGGCGACCCGCTGGTGGCGGAGGAGTACCTGCCGGGGAGCCTCCACACGCTGGAGACCCTCGGCGATGGGCGGGAGCTGCGGGTGCTGGGTTCGTTCCGTACGACGCTCTCACCGCCGCCCTTCTTCGTGGAGGAGCGCCTCGAGTGGACGGAGCCGCCCCCGGAGACGCCCCAGATCCTGCGTCAGCTGGAGGCGCTGGGCATCGGCTTCGGCGCATGCCACACCGAGTTCGTCGTCCACGAGGGCCGCGCCCGCATCATCGAGGTCAACTACCGGCTGATCGGCGACCACTGCGACTTCCTCCTGGCCGACCTGCTGGGCGTCCCGCTCTTCGAGCAGATCCTGCGGGTCCACCTGGGCGAGCCGTTGCCGGGCCCGCCGGCACCGGGCGTGCCGCGTCCGCGGCACGCGGTCGCGGAACCGGTCATCGCCGACCGCTCCGGCACGCTCACCGCGGCCCCCGGCCCGCTGCGGCTGGACGACGGCCCGGTGCGGCTCTCCTACCGGCCGCAGCGCGCGGTGGGCGACACGATCGCGGTCACCCGCACCAACCGCGACTACCTGGGCACCGTGCGCGCCATCGGGCCCGGCCCGGACGAGGTCGACGCCGCCCTCGCCCGCTTCCGCGCGGCCCACGACTGGACGATCACGTGACGGGCGACCTCGAAGGCCCGTTGGCGGCCCGTGTCCTGGACGCGCTGCTGCGCGAGGACTACGGCGGCATACGCCGCTTCGTCCGCGACGGCGCGTTGGAGATGCCGGGCCGTTCCGTGCGCCTGCTGCGGGCGCGTCCCGTCTTCCTCGCCGAACTCGTCGTGGACCCCGAGCAGGGCCTCAAGCTCACCGACGTCTTCCGAGCCGTCCGCGCGGTCGCCGACCCGCGCGACGACACGGCGGCCTTCGAGCGCGAATGCCTCGACGCGCTGGCGGCCGCCAAGCTGCATGACGACGCCCGTCCGGCCGTGCACCGGCGGCTGGCGCGCGTCCCCGACGAGCTGCGGCGCGGACCGGGGACGTTCTACGAGACGCTGGCGGCCTACAACGGCCATCCGGTGCACCCGGCAGGGCGGGGCCGCGCGGGGCTGTCCATGGCCGATCTGAGCCGCTACGCGCCCGAGTTCGCGCCGTCGTTCCCGCTGCGGTGGGCGGCCGTCCGGAACCCGGTGCTCGCCGGGCCGCTGCCGGAGTGGTGGCCCGTCCCGTCCGACGTGGGGCTGGAGCCGGGGCCGGTGCTCTTCCCGGTCCATCCGCTGGCGGCGCGGCGGGTGCGCGAGCAGCCCGGCGCGACGCTGGCCCCCGCACCGTTCCTGCGGGTCGCCCCGACCCTGTCGATGCGCACCGTGGCCGTCCTGAACGGCGAGACGCCGCACGTCCACCTGAAGATGCCGCTGCCGACCAGCACGCTCGGCCTCCGCAACCGGCGCACCATCAAGCCCGGCACCCTGCCGGACGGCGCACTGGTCGAACGCATCCTGCACCAGGTGCTCCGGCGCGAACCTGGGCTCCCCGTCCTCCTCGCAGACGAGCAGACCTACGGCCACGCCAACGACCCGCTGCTCGCCTACCTGGTACGGCGTTTCCCCGCGGACACGGCGCGCGCGCACATCGTGCCCGTGGCGGCCTTACTGGCGGAAGACCCCGCCGGGGGCCACGTCATCGAGCGCTGGGATGTCGAAGACCTCTTCGGCACCTACCTGTCGGCGCTGTTCGCATGGAACGTCACGCTGTTCCGCTACGGCATCGCGTTAGAGGCGCATCAGCAGAACGTCGCCCTCGTCTTGGACGACACGTCCCCGCCCCGCCTCCTCATCAAGGACAACGACGGCGCCCTGATCGACCCGTCCCGGCTCAGGGAGCGTGTGGCTCCATCCCCGGGCACGGACCCGCGCGACCTCTCGGACCGCCGGATGGTCGTCCACGACCCCGACGCGCTCGCCCGAGTGTTCGTCACCATCACGCTGCACCTGTGCGCGGCGGCGGTCGCCGCCGGCCTCGCGGAGCGCGGCCTGCTCCCCTGGCGCACCGCGATCACGATGGTCCGCGACCGGCTCGACGGCGCGCTCGGCCCGGACGACGCGTTCCTGCGCTCCCGCACCCTCGACGCCGACACGCTGCCGGGCAAGGCCATGGTCACCGCCGGGACCCTCGTCGACAAGGCCAGGACCGGCGCGGCCGACATCAACAAGCACTACGGGCCGCCAGGGCCCAACTACCTACGGGACGCGACGTGCTGCTGACTGGGCTCTCACAACACACCGGTGCGGCCGCCAAGGCCGGCGACGCCACGGCGACCGCGCTGCTCAACTGCCTGATCCGCGAGGTATGCGCGCCCGAGCAGCAGGTATGGCCGGACGGTGCGCGGCTCGTCGTCCGCCTGCCCCGGGCCGGGGTCGTGTTGCGCGCGGGCCTGGCCCGTCCCCCGGCCGGCCCTACGCACCGCCTGGCGCCGCCCTACGAGGAGCGACGCGAGGACGAGTGGATCCCGGCCCCATGGGACCGGCTGGCGAACCTGGTCGCGGGCGAGCTGGAACTGGCGACCGGCCGTCCCAACCCGGAGTTCCTCGCCCAGGTGGACGCCAGCCACACCGCACTGGCCGCCATCCTCGCCGCCAGGGGCGAGCCCTCGGACGACCGGTACATCGCCTCGGAGCAGGCCCTCGTGGCGGGGCACCGTTTCCATCCGTCTCCGAAGTCCCGCCAGGGGGCGCCCGAAGACTGGCTGCGGTACGCACCCGAGACGAGGGCTCGTTTCCGTCCGCACTGGCTGGCCGTCCACGAGGACCTCATCGCCGAAGAAGGGCACCCGGACGCGTTCACGGCCTTGTCGTCCCATGGGCCGGACGCTCCGCCCGGCCGAAAGCTGCTTCCCGTCCATCCGTGGCAGTTCTCCCTGCTGGCGGACAACCTCGTCCTGCGGAGCGCCATGGCGCAGGGCCTCGTGCTCGACCTCGGTCCGTCCGGCATGGAGGCGATCCCGACCTCGTCCGTCCGGACCGCCTACCTGCCGGACGCGGACGTGTTCTGCAAGTTCAGCCTGGACGTGCGCATCACCAACTGCGTGCGCAAGAACGCCTGGTACGAGCTGACCGGAGCGATGGTCCTCAACGATCTACTGCCGCCCATCTTCGAGAAGCTGGACTCGACGCTCCTGTCAGAGCCCGCCTACCGCAGCGTCGCGCTCCCCGACCGCCGCCTCTACGAGGGCCTGGGGGTGATCCTGCGCCAAGGCGTCAGATCGCTTCCCGGGACACCACTGCTGGCAGGAGCGCTCACCGACCCTTACAGCACGTTCCTCGCAGACCTGCCCGCCCTCTCGACCCCGGAGAACGCACGAGCATGGTGGGACGCCTACGTCGCTCATGTGGCACCACCCGTTCTTCGCGCCTACCTGGATCACGGTGTCGTCCTGGAACCGCACCTCCAGAACGTCCTTGTCTGCGTCGACTCAACGGGCATGCCCGTCCATGCCGTGTTCCGCGACCTTGAGGGGACCAAACTGACCGCCGGGCGCTGGGACCTCGCCCACCTCCCGCCCCGCGTGGCCGAAAGCATCACCTACGCGCCCGACCGAGGCTGGAACCGCGTCGTCTACTGCCTGCTGGTCAACCACCTCACGGAAATCGCGGCCGCCGTGGCCGACCTCCATCCGCACCTGGAAGCAACGCTTTGGCAGGACGCGAGGAAGTACCTCGCCGCGCACGACCGCCACCCTCAAGTCAGGGCTCTGCTGGCCGGAGTCCCGCTGCCGGCCAAGGCGAACCTCCGCACCCGCTGGGCGCGCGCGGCCGACCGAGGCGCCACCTACGTTCCCGTGCCCAACCCGCTGGCAGCACCCCGACCGCTATGAACGAACTCGCCCTGAGCCTCGACGCCTACCCGGCCTACGTCTACGACCTGCCGGGCTTGGAACACCACATAAGGACGATCCGTGCCGCTCTCGGCCCCACGGAACTGTTCTATGCCGCGAAGGCCAACCCGGATGCCGAGATACTCCGCACCCTCGCGCCCCACGTGGACGGCATCGAGGTGTCATCAGGCGGCGAACTGGCCCACGTCCGGCAAACCCTGCCGAGCAAACCGCTGGCCTTCGGCGGCCCCGGGAAGACTCCTGAAGAACTGCGCCAGGCCCTGACCGCGGACCGCATCCACGTGGAAAGCCCGAACGAGCTGAGACGACTGGCCGCGCTAGGCCCCGCCGACATCCTTCTCCGCGCGAACCTGCCCTTGAACACGCCGAACGCCGCCCTCACCATGAGCGGCCCTTTCGGCATGGACGAGGACGCGCTCAACGAATGCGCCCGCCTCCTGGCCGACAATCCCGGCCTCACCCTCCGGGGCGTGCACGCCCATCTGGCCTCCGGCCTGGACGCGCCCACCATGCTCGACCTCGCCCACCAGATAGCCGACTGGGCACTCCCCTGGCTGAAGGCCCACGGCGTGGACGAACCCGAACTGAACGTGGGCGGTGGAATGGCGGTGGACTACACGTCCCCCGAAGCGCTCTTCGACTGGCGTACCTATGGCACCGGCCTGGCCTCCATCCCGGCCAAGGTCCGCATAGAGCCGGGCCGTGCCATCACGGCCTACCACGGCTGGTACGTCACCGACGTCCTGGACGTGAAGACGACCAGGGGCGAGACCTACGTGATCCTCAGGGGCGGTACGCATCACCTCAGAACCCCGGTGACGAAGGGCCACGACCAGCCCTTCAGCATCCTGACCGCCATGGGCCCGGAGTCACCCGCCACCCTCGTCGGCCAGTTGTGCACCCCGAAGGACGTGTTCGCCCGTGACGTCCCCGTCCCGCCCCTGTCCCCCGGTGACGTGGTCGCCTTCGCGATGGCCGGCGCCTACGCCTGGAACATCTCCCACCACGACTTCCTGATGCACCCCAAGCCGGCCTTCCACTACCTGCGCTGAGCCTCCCATTCGTCCAAGACCGGGCAACGGACGGGTCGTGAACGTCCTGGGCCACCGCTGAGGAGCGTCAGGGACGCGGCTCCCCGTACCAGCGCCAAGAGGTGAGGCGCGGGCGGCCGGGGAGTTCCGCGCGTCCCGTCGCCCACAGCAGCGTCGTCCAGGGGTCGGTGTCGCGGGGCGCATCGGGGAACAGGCGGCCGAGCGCCCGCGAGCACAGGCCCGCGGGCGGCTCCCAGGCGAGCCCCAGCCCTTCGGCGAGGTCATGGGTGTGGACGAGCGTCTCCACGACCCCCATGGCGGCGAAGCCCTCGGCGTCGGCGGCGCCGAAGACGTGGTGGGCGCGGACATCGGGAGAGGCGGTGCGCACCATCGCGACGAGAAGTCCGCCGCACGCATCGAGCACTTGCAGCAGCCCGTCCGGCCCGGCCTCGCGGTCCGCGTGGATGACGTTCGCGGGGCCGCCCGGCCGCCGGCTCCACCAGACGAAGGGCACTTCGCCGTCCATCGGCGGCGCTTCCGGGCCGAGCTGGGCGGCGTACGCGAACAGGTCGTCGCTCAGATGCTCGACGGTCTCCCAGCAGTCCCATTCGAGCGATCCGGCCTTGCCGTCCCACGCGTCCGGCGGCGCCTCCCGGAGAACGGACACGGCAAGCCGGACGGCCGACTCCACATCGTCGGCGGTCACGGCGGCATTCGAGGTCGGCATCCCTCGACGGTAACCGGCGATACGGAGGTACCGAGGTCGATATTTGGCGGGACGGTGGGTATGTCCTTGCGCCACGGCCGTTGACGGAGAGAGGCGTTCTGTGTTGGTCGAGAGGCTGCGCGGGGTCGCGCTGGCGGGCGGACGGGCGGCGAGGGCCGTCAGGAACACGGGGGTCCTGCGGCCGGTGCGTCCGGACCGGGCGCTGCGGCTGCCGTTCCCGTATCTGCGCTTCGGGCCCGTGCCGGCGACACTCTGCGCGATGTCGGCACTGCGGTTCCCGCAGCGCACGGCGCTGATCGACGAGCGCGGCGCGCTGACCTACGCGGAGCTGGACCGGCGGGCCGCGTCGCTGGCCACCGCGCTGAGGAGCCGGGCCGGGGACGGCCGGGTCGGGGTCCTGTGCCGCAACCACCGCGGGTTCGTGGAGGCGGTCCTCGCGGTGACCCGGCTGGGCAACGACGTCGTCCTGCTCAACACCGACTTCTCCGCCGCGCAGCTCGGCCAGGTCGCGGAGCGCGAGGGCATCTCGTTCCTCGTCCACGACGAGGAGTTCGCCGCCGCCGTCGACGAGTCGGGCTTCGCCGGCGGACGGGCGGTCGCCTGGGCCGACGGCGCCTCCGGCACCACCGACGCGCTGATCGGCGCCACCGAGCCCGAGCGGGTCGCCCCGGAGCGGGCGAGCAACGTCATCGTGATGACGTCCGGGACCACCGGCACGCCGAAGGGCGCCCGGCACGACATGTCGCTCTCGGCGCTGCTGCCGGCCGCGCTCACCCACGCCATGCGCGTGCCCGTCCGGTCCGGGGCGCCGATCGTGGTCGCGCCGCCGCTGTTCCACATCCTCGGCTTCGCGTACACGGCGGTCGCTCTCGGGATGGGGATGCCGCTCGTCCTGTCGCGGAGGTTCGACGCGCGGGAGACCCTGCGGGCCGTCGCGGACCGCCGCGCGGAGGCGCTCGTCGCGGTGCCGGTGATGCTCCAGCGCATCCTGGAGGTGGACGACAGGCCGGAGACACCGCACCTGCGCGCGGTGGTGTCCGGCGGTTCGGCGCTCCCTCCGCATCTGTCGGAGGCGTTCATGGACGCGTTCGGCGACGTCCTCGTCAACGTGTACGGCGCGACGGAGACCGGGTGGGCGACCATCGCCACGCCGGACGACCTGCGCAGCGCGCCCGGCACCGCCGGGCGGCCGTCCCTGCGGATCGCCGTCAGGATCCTCGGCGAGGACGGGCGGGAGGTCCCGCGCGGGGAGGTCGGGGAGATCTACACCGGCGGCGGCCTGCGGTTCGCCGGGTACACGGGCGGCGGCGGCAAGCGGGTGCTGGACGGCCTGACGGGCACCGGCGACCTCGGCCACCTCGACGAGGCGGGGCGGCTGTTCGTCGACGGCCGCGCCGACGACATGATCGTGTCCGGCGGGGAGAACGTGTTCCCGGGCGAGGTGGAGGACCTGCTCGGCGGGCACCCGGACGTCGCGGACGTCTCGGTGACCGGCGTGGACGACGAGAAGTTCGGCCGGCGGCTGGCCGCGTACGTGGTGCGGGCGCCGGGCTCGTCCGTCACCGAGGACGACCTCAAGGCCCACGTGAAGAAGCACCTGGCCCGGTACAAGGTGCCGCGCGACATCCGGTTCGTCCGGGAACTCCCCCGCACGAGCACGGGGAAGGTCAGGGCGCGGGCGCTGCCGGGCTGAGGGCGGCGTCCGGGCCCAAGGCCGCACGGTCCCGGACGCGCCCGGTCAGTGGAGCGGGACGCGAGACCGCCGGCGCCGGGCCCCGGCGCGTCCGGTCAGGCGGCGCCGCGGTTCTTGGCTGCCATGCAGATGCGGGCGAGGTCGTTGAGGGCGTCGGCGCGGCGCTCGTCCAGGGTGCGGCGGTCGCCCGGGCCGGCCTCGGCCAGGGTGTCGATGACCAGGGAGAACACCGGCCATTCGGCGGGGCCGATGGCGCCCTGGAAGTCGACGCCGTCCTCCAGGTCGTCCAGGTCGAGGTTGCGGGCGAACGTGGCGAGGGCGGCCTCGGCGGCGACGACTCCGATGCGCATCGCCAGCGCGGCGGGCTCGCGGTCGAGGGACCGCGCGGTGGTGGAACCCATGTTCGACAACATAGAACATATGAGCGATCCACGTCGAACGTTTGCTCGAAACGTTACCCGGCGATCGCCTGCTGGAACAGGTACGAGTGCGTGAAGTGCAGGACGCCGTCGACCATGCTCGGGCGCATGCCGGTCGCCGGCCCGCCCTCCAGCTCGTCCCGCAGCTCCCGCCTGATCCGCGCGGCGTCGCCGGCCGGCGTCCGGGCGAACTCCAGCCACGGGTCGAGCGCGCGGACGTAGTCGAACCGCTCGGCGCGCTTCACCTCCGCGCCCGCCGCCGTGACGAGGTCCGCGATCTGCGACTCGGTGAGCATGGTGGCGTGCGAGGGGTCGCGGAGCCGCTCGATGCGGTCGGGGTCGCCCTCCAGGCCGTCCGGGCGGATGAGGTCGGCGATGATCAGCGCGGCGCCGGGACGGCTCACCCGGGCCATCTCCTTCACCACGGCCTCCGGGTCGGCGACCTGGTGCAGCGAGAAGCGGGTGACGACCAGCGTGAACGACCGGTCGACGTACGGCAGCGCGCTGGCGTCGCCGTGGGTGAAGGTGATGTTCATGAGGCCCGCGTGATCGGCGTCGCGCTTGCCTTCGGCGAGCATCGCGGGCGTGAGGTCGAGGGCGGTCACGTGCCGGACCCGGTGCGCGATGGCGCGGGACACGAGGCCGGTGCCCGCCGCGACCTCCAGGACGACGTCCTCAAGGTCGAGCTCGGGGTCCATGAAGCGGACGAGCCGGTCCAGATGGCGGGTGAACGCGACGTTGAGCCGCGGGTCGGCGAAGCCGGCCGCCTGCTTGGAGAACTCCTGTACGACTTTCTCGTCGTGGGTCACCGTCACCGTCGCCTCCCTCACATGGTTGCCCGGATCATCCCCGAAAGCACTCACGGTGAACAGGGGTGAGTGAGACTCATCACCCCGATTCCGGGACAAATCACACGGCTACGGGGCACCCGTGACGATCACAGCGCGGGGACGCCGTCCAGCAGCGCGGCGAGCCCGGCGGCGTCCAGCAGGTCGGCCGGGCGGACGGTGACGTTGGCGGCGACGTAGTGGAACGCCGCGCTCACCTGGTCGACGTCCACGCCGGCCAGCTCCGCCCACGCCAGCCGGTACGCGGCGAGCTGCACCGACGCGAAGCGCGCCTCGTCGCCGGACGGCGGCGACCCCGTCTTCCAGTCGACGACCTCGTAGCCGCCGCCCGGCGACCGGAACACGGCGTCCATCCGGCCCCGGACCAGCCGGTCGCCGATGATCGTCTCGAACGGCACCTCGATGTCGAGCGGCTCGCGGGACGCCCACTCCGACTCCTCGAACCGGGCCCGCAGCCGGTCGAGCTGCGCGTCGTCGGCCGCGCCCTCGTCGGCGGCGCCGGGCAGCTCGTCCGGGTCGATGAGGCGCTGCTGCCCCCAGCGGCTCTCCAGCCAGGCGTGGAACGCGGTGCCGCGCCGCGCGTAGGGGGCGGGCGGGCGCGGCATGGGCCGGCGGATCTGCCGGGCCAGCGCCGCCGGGTCGCGCGCCAGTGAGACGAGGGACGACACCGACAGGTGCGCGGGCAGCTCGACGAGCATGCCGTCGCCGCCGCGGCCCCGGTCGCGTTCGGCGAGCAGCAGTTCGACGTCGCGTGCCCACGCGGTCATGCGGGCGCGGTCGGCGTCGGACAGCCCGGCGTCGCCGGCCCAGTGCCGGGTGCGCCCGGCCATCTCGTCCTGGACCATGCGGGCGCCCTCGACGACCGCCTCGTACCGCTCCCGCGCGGTGATGCCGGACCGGCCTCGCTCGCCGGGCGCGACCGGCCACCGCGCCTCCTCGGGGTCGGCGAGCAGCGGGTTCGCGGCGCCCTCCTCCGGCGGGTCGGTCCACACCGGGACGGACCCGGCGCCGGCGACGCAGACCGCGCGCACCTCCTCCAGGAACGGCGAGGGCCCGAGCGGGCGCCCCGACGACCCCCACCAGTAGCCGGTGGCGATGAGCAGGCTGGACGCGCGGGTGACCGCGACGTAGGCGAGCCGCCGCTCCTCCCGCAGGTCGCGTTCGGCGCACGCCCGGTCGAACTCGGCGAGGTCGTCCTTCTCCAGCCCGGTCAGCACGGGCAGGTCGGCCCGGTCGCCGCGCAGCATGAACGGCAGGACGCGCGGGTTCGCCGTCCAGCGGGTGGCGTTCTGCGGCGGCGACGGGAAGACCGACCCCTTGGCGGGGCCGCCGTTCTTCTGCGGGGTGTACGACAGGCCCGGCACCACGACGACGGGCCACTCCAGGCCCTTGGACGCGTGGACGGTGAGGAGCTTGACGCTGTCGGTCTCCCCGACGCGCCCGGCCTCCAGCCCGAACTCCTCGGTCTCGGCGGCCTTGAGGTAGGCGAGGAACGCGCCGAGCGTCGGGTCTTCGGCGTCGCCCGCGAACGTGGCGGCGGCGTCGATGAAGGCGTCGAGGTCGGCGCGGGCGGTGACGGGGTCGAGCCCGGACCGCGCGGCGACCTCGATGTCGAGCCCGAGCGCCCGCTCGACCTCGGTGACCAGGTCGGGCAGCGGCAGCCCGACCTGGCTCCGCAGGCCGCGCAGCTCGTCGCGGAGGCGGCGCAGCCGCCCGTACCCCTCCGGCGAGTACGCGTCCGCCGGGCCGAGGTCGTCGAGGGCGTCGACCAGGCTCCCGGTCTCCTGGCTCAGCTCGCCGACGAGCTGGCGGAGCGGGTCGCCGGACGGCGCGGCCTCGTCGCCGCCGGGCGCGGCTCCGTCGCCGCCGGGTTCGGCCCCGTCGCCGCCGGGTGCGGCCGCGCCCTCGGGCGGCGTGACGTCGCGGGCGGACTCCTGCGCCAGGGCGCGGGCCCGGCGGCCGAGCGCGACGAGGTCGCGGGGGCCGAGGCGCCAGCGCGGGCCGGTGAGCAGCCGGGCGAGGGACGCGCCCGCGGCCGGGTCGTGCATGACCCGCAGCGTCGCGACGACGTCCTGCACCTCGGGGACGGTGAGGAGGCCGCCGAGCCCGACCACCTCGACGGGGATGCCGCGCGCCTCCAGGGCCCGCCTGATGAGCGGGAACTGCGACCGCTTGCGGGCGAGGACGGCGATGTCGGAGTACCGCAGCGGCTCCGCCAGCGGCCCGCCGTCGGGCGCGGTCCCGGGGTCGGCGGCCATGAGGCCCGCGATGCGCGCGGCGATGCGGTCGGCCTCGTCCTCGACCGTGTGGAAGAGGGCGCATTCGACGCGCCCGCGCCCTTCGCGCCCGGCGCCCGGGACCAGGCGCGGCACGGCCTTCGTCTCGGCGCGCAGCTCCTCCTGCACCTTGGCGGCCGCCTCGAGGATGCGCTCGCCGTTGCGGAACGACCTGCTGAGCTGGACGACGGGCGCGGGCACGGGCCGCCCCCCGCCGGCGCCGGGCCGGAGGGGGAAGTCGTGCGCGAACCGCAGCAGGTTCCCGGCGCTCGCGCCGCGCCACCCGTAGATCGACTGGCACGGGTCGCCGACGGCCGTCACCGGGTGGCCGCCCGCGAACAGCGACCGCAGCAGGACCAGCTGCGCGTGCGAGGTGTCCTGGTACTCGTCGAGCAGCACGACGGAGAACCGGGACCGCTCGATCATCCCCACCTCGGGATGCCCGGCGGCGATGCGCGCGGCGAGCGCCATCTGGTCGCCGTGGTCGATGACCTCCCGTTCGGCCTTGGCCCGCCCGTACGCCTCGACCAGCGGCATGAGCTGCTCGCGGACGGCGTGCTTGGCGAGGATGTCGCGCTGCGCCTTGAGCGGCTTCTTCACCGCGGCGAGCCGCTCGTCCAGCCAGGCGCCGACCCTGCGGACGTCCTCGGCGGTCCGCAGGTGCTCCGCCAGGTCGCCGGCGAGGTCCATGACGGCCTTGGTGACGGTGTCGGGCTGCCAGTCGACGCGGTCCATGGGGCCGTGGTAGGCGTCGACCACCCGCGAGCAGATCTGCCAGGCGACGGCCGGCGAGATCAGCCGCATGGTGGGTTCGAGCGCCTCGCGCAGGGCGTGGTCGCCGAAGAGCCGCGCCGCGTACGAGTGGTACGTCGACACCGTCGGCTCGCCGTCGAACAGGGCCTCGCCGCCGAGCCGCTCCAGCTCGTCCCCCGGCAGGACCTCGCGCAGCCTGTCGAGCCGCTTGCGCACGCGCACGCCGAGCTCGGCGGCGGCCTTGCGGGTGAACGTCAGCCCGAGGACGCGCTCCGGCCGGACGAAGCCGTTCGCGACCAGCCACACCACCCGCGCGGCCATCGTCTCGCTCTTCCCGGACCCGGCGCCCGCGATCACCGCCATCGGCGCCAGCGGCGCCTCGATCACCCGCGCCTGCTCCTCCGTGGGCGCCGGGATCTCCAGCAGCCGGGCCAGCTCTCCCGGCGTGATCACCTCGCTCCCCCCGAGCCAGTCCGTTCCGTTACGGCCCGGTCAGTCGCCGACCCGGCCGCCCTCGTCATGGACGGGGCAGCAGGAGCGTACGGGACAGGTGCGACACTTGTCGTTCGCGCGCGCCTGGAAGACGTCGCTCGCCATCCCGGTCGCGACGATCTCGATGAGCTTCTTTGGCCATTCGGGGTCGGGGTCCTCGCTGGGCGGCGGCTGCTCCTGCTCGCGCGCCTTCGCGGCGAACGCGGCCTTGCCGACCTGGATCAGCTTGGCGCCGCCGGGCTCGATCAGCCCGTGCCGCTCGAACGCGCCGAGCATCACCGCGTACTGGTAGACGCCGAGCTGCGGGTGCCGCGCCAGGTCGTCCTTGGGGACGGCCGTGGAGGACGTCTTGATGTCGATGATGACGGCGCGGCCCTGCTCGTCGCGTTCGGCGCGGTCGATGCGGCCCTTGATGACGACGCGGCCGAGGTCGACCTTGAAGGACTCCTCCAGCGCGACGACCTCGTTGGGGTTGTCGCGGTGCCAGGCGAGGAACTTGTCGACCATCCTCGCGGCCTGCTCGCGCTGCTTCTCCGAGTACCAGGAGCTGCGGAACTCCAGGTCGCTCCAGATCTCGTCGAGGCGCTCGGCGACGTGCACCTCGTCGATCCCGTCGTCGGCGCCGGCCATCTCGGCGACCGCGTGGACGACCTTCCCCATCGTGCTGTACTCGTTGGGGCCGCCCTCCTGCGCGCCGACCGCCGAGGCGAGCAGCCAGCGCAGCCCGCAGGTGGTGAACGCCTCGACCTGGGACGGCGAGATGGTGATCTGCTCGTCGGCGGCGAACGCCGGCCCCGGGTCGGACAGCGCGGTGATGGCGTACCAGTTCTCCGGTCTCGCGCCGCGCACGCCCGCGCGGGCGAGCCGCGCCAGGTGCGCGGCGGCGGCGCGCCGCATGGGTTCCGGACGGGACGGGTCGGCCACCACCGAGCGCAGGTCGGCGACCAGCGCGGACAGCGACAGCCACCGCGTCTTCTCGTCGAGCTGCGACTGCTCGATGGCGCCGGGCAGGAGCTCGTTCAGGAACCGGGACGGCCGCTCCTCGGTGTCGTCGCCCCCGACGGCCGTGACGACGAGGCGCTTGCGGGCGCGCGTCACCGCGACGTAGAAGAGCCGCCGTTCCTCGTCGAGCATCTTGGCGGCCATGGAGGCGCCGGCCGCGGCGCCGCCTTCCGGCTCGGCGCCGGCGGCGTGCTCGATGAGCTCCTCGACGCCCAGCAGCGACCCGCGCAGGCGCACGTCGGGCCAGACGCCCTCCTGGACGCCGGCCACCACGACGACGTCCCACTCCAGGCCCTTGGAGCGGTGCGCGGTGAGGATGCGGACGGCCTCGCCCTCCGGCGCGTGCTCGGCGAGCGTGTCGCCGGCGATCTCCTGGGAGGCGATGTTGTCGACGAACAGCTCCGGCCCCGCCTGGGGGAGCCGGTCGACGAAGCGCGCCGCGTGGTCGAACAGCGCCACGACGGCGTCGAGGTCGCGGTCGGCCGCCGCGCCGCGCGTCCCGCCCTTCGCGCTCTGCTCCAGCAGGGCTTCGGCCTGGCCGCTCTCCTGCCAGACGGCCCACAGCACGTCCTCGGCGGTGCCGCCCTCGCGGACGGACCGCCGCGCCACCTCGATGAGGTGTGCGATCCGCTCGGCGGGGGCGCGCACCTTCTCATGGACGAGGATCAGCTCGCGCGGGTCGTCGATCGCCGCGACCAGGAGCTCGCCGAGCGGACGGTTCCCGCCCGACAGTTCCTCCAGGTCGCGCAGGGCCCGCTTGAGCCGCCGCATGGCCAGCGCGTCGGCGCCCCCGAGCGGGCCCGTCAGCAGGTCTTCCGCGACGACCTCGTCCAGGAAGCCCTTCTTCAGCGCGGCGCGCAGCAGGATCAGGAACGGCCGGACGGCGGGCTCGCCGATCAGCGGGACCTCGTCGCCCGCGACGACCACCGGGACCCCGGCCTGGGCGAGCGCGCGCCGGAGCACCGGGACCTGCCGCACCGCGCTGCGCACGAGCACGGCCATGCGCGACCACGGGACGCCGTCCAGCAGATGGGCGCGGCGCAGCTCGTCGGCCACCAGTGCCGATTCCTGGCTCTCCGAGTCGGCGATGACGGCGCGCACCTCCCCGTCGTCCAGCCCCTCGGCGGGAAGCAGCGCGCGGTGCTCGGCGGCGCCCGCCGACCCCGCGGGCAGCCTCCGCGCGATGCGGCGCGACGCGGCCAGGATCTCCGGCCCCATCCGGCGGCACGTCCGCAGCGCCACCACGGGCGCGGGCTCGCCGTCGATCGTGCGGAAGCGGTCGGGGAACTCCTGGATCCCCCGCACGTCGGCGCCGCGGAAACCGTAGATCGACTGGTCGGGGTCGCCCACGACGACGAGGTCGCGTCCCTCCCCGGCCAGGTGGTGCAGGAGGGCCTCCTGCGCGGGGTCGGTGTCCTGGTACTCGTCCACGAACACCGCGTCGTAGGCGTCGCGCTCCCTGATGCGCACTTCCTCGTCGGCGAGCATGCCCGCGGCCATGTGGATCAGCTCGCCGTAGTCGTACGTCGGCACGGGGTCGAGCAGGAACCGGTCGACGTAGCGCTCCATGAACCCGCCGATGGCGGGCCAGTCGTCGCGGCCCCGCATGCGCCCGAGCGCGACGAGGTCTTCGGGGGCGTACCGCCGCTCGACGGCGCGCAAGGTGAAGTCGCGCAGCTCTTCGGCGAACCCGCGCGTCGCCAGGGCGGCCCGCAGGCGCTCCGGCCAGTCGCGGGCGCCGTCCGCCAGCTCGCCCTCCAGCAGCCGGCGCACTTCCAGGAGCTGCTCGGGCCCGGACAGCAACCGCGGCGCGGGCTCCTCGTTCAGGACGGCGTCCCGCCGGATCAGCGCGTAGGCGTAGCTGTGGAACGTGAGGGCGAGCGGTGTGCGCGTCGTCCGGTGCAGCCGCCCGGTGATCCGCTCCCGCAGCTCCCCGGCCGCCTTCCGGCTGAACGTCAGGACGAGCACGCGCTCCGGGTCGACGCCGCGGTTCTCGATGCGGTCGACGACCGCCTCGACGATCGTGGTCGTCTTCCCGGTGCCCGGCCCGGCCAGCACCAGCAGCGGCCCCCCGGCGTGCTCGACCACCCGGCGCTGCCGCTCGTCGAGCGCAGGCGGGACGGTCCGCGCGGGACCGGCGCGGCGCACGAGGCGGTAGGAACCAGAGGGCACAACAGTTCATTGGAACAGATCACCGGGACGGTTCTGACCACAACGCACGCATGTCGCGCAGGAGAAAACCCACACCGCGCCCCCGGTGCTCGGCGACCTTCCACCGCCGCCCGCCGCGCCGCACGGCCTCCGCTCAGGCCGCGGCGACCTTCTCCTTGAACGCCCGCAGCGCGGCGGCGCCCACCGCCTTGTCCTGCTCTCCGTTCCCGCCGCTGACGCCGACGGCGCCGACGACCTCGCCCTCGTGGACGATCGGGAAGCCGCCCACGAAGATCGCGAACTTGCCGGGGTGCATCTGCTCGATGCCGAACGCCTCGTTGCCGGGCAGCGCGGGCCCGTTCGGCGGCTCGTTGAACTTGTGGGTGTCGCGCTGGTGGCCGGCCGCGGTGAACGCCTTGGCGATGGCGATCTCGACGCCGGTGAGGCGGGCGCCGGTCATGCGGTGGACGGCGATCGGGTGGGCGCCGTCGTCGGCGATGCAGATGGTCTGCTTGACGCCGATGCGGCGCGCCTCCTCCTCGGCCGCGGTCAGCATCACGAGGGCGTCTTCCAGGGTGAGCCGGTGGACGGTGTGCAAGGGGGCCTCCCATCGGGCGCCACCCCGCTTCTGAAATGCGGGGTATTGCCGGATTCGGACTGGTAAAGCAGGATGTGACAGACGGTCTTTCCTTTTTCCCGGCCGTCCGCCACGAACTCCTCCACTCCCGTCAGTCTCGGAGGACCGCGTCCGTCGAGGCTATGTACACTCTGCCGAACGAACCCGACGGGATGTGGGCACATGGCACATCACCCATCGATCGTGACGACCACCGACGGGCACGTGCCGGTCGGGACCCTGCTGGGCGAGCCGCTGCTGCGCGGCACCCTCCTCGCCGGGCGCGACGGGCTCGGCCGCGGCGTCGGCTGGTGCCTCCCGCTCTCCGAGACCCGCCGCTACGGCGATGGGCAGGACGCCGACCTCGCCGGCGTCGCCGTCCACCTGCCGGTGACCTCGCTGGCCGCGCCGGACGAGGCCGCCGCGCTGATCGCCGACCTCGCCCGCCGGGACGCCGCCGCGCTGCTCGCCTGGCGGCCGCCCGGCGTCGAGTCCGACCTGGTGGCCGCCGCGCACGCCGCCGACGCGGCGGGCGTCCCGCTGCTGGCCCTGCCCGCGGAGGCCGACTACCGGGCGGTGAGCCGGCTCATCGGGCAGAAGGCCCTCGCCCAGTCCGCGCACATCCTGGAGTACGGGTCGCGCGTGCACCGCATGCTCGCCGAGGTCCTCGCGCGCGGTCCGGGCGTGCCGGCGATGGCCCGCGCGGTGGTCGGGCTGTCCGGGTGCAGCGTGCTGATCTGCGACGCCGACGGCGAGCGCCTGGCCTGGGAGGAGGCGCCCGGCGCGACGCCGCCCGACCCGGACGCGCTGCTGTTCGCGCTCCCCGACGGCCTCGGCCGCCCCGAGGACCATCCCGAGTTCGCGGACGGGAGCACGCACACGGCGGAGGTGCGGCTGCGGATCGTCCCGGACGGCCCGGCCGTGTACGCGCTCGTCACGCCCGTCCTGGTGGGCGGCCAGGTGTTCGGGCGGATGGTGATGGTGGAGCGGTCCAGCCCGCCGGACCCGCACGACCTGGCTCAGCACCGGGTCGTCGCCGAGCACGGCGCGACGCTGGTCGGGTCGGAGATGCTGCGGCAGCGGTCGGTGCGGGCGGCGGAGGAGCGGGCGCGCGGCGACTTCGTGGAGGCGCTCGTCCACGGCCGGTTCGCCGACTCCTACGAGCTGGGGTCGCGGGCCCGGCACCACGGCTTCGACGTGGACGGGCACTTCGCCGTGCACGTGGTGGCGGCGCCGTCGCTGCTGCCGGTCGGCCGCGACTACCTGCGCCGGACGGTCACCGCGACGCGCACCGCGCAGAACCTGGAGCCGGGCGGCTGCGCGCTCACCGCCGCGATCAGCTCGACGATCGTGGTGATCCAGCAGGTCACCGCGCGGCACGACCCGATCAGGCAGCGCGGCGAGGCCGCCCGGTTCGCCGAACGGCTGCACCGGGCGCTGCTCCCCCAGCTGGGCGACGACCTGCGCGTCGCGCACGGCCGCCCGGGGCAGGGCGCCGCCGGGGTGGCGGCCGGATACCACGAGGCGCGGCTGACGATGGGCCTCGCCCGGCACGCCGCCGCCGGCCCCGTCTGCGGCTACGACGACCTGCGCGTGTTCGCCGCGCTGAAGGACGTCGCCGACAGCGCGGAGGCCCGCTCGTTCGCCCGCGAGACCCTCGCCCCGCTGCGCCGGGCGAACGGCGGCGACCTGGAGAAGATCGTGCTCGCCTACATCAGGGCGTCCGGGAACCTGAACGCGGCGGCCCGCGACCTCGGCCTGCACCGCAACACGATGCTCTACAAGCTGGACCGGGCGTCCCGCGCCCTGCGCATGGACATCCGGTCGGCGGAGGCCCAGTTCACGTTCTGGCTCGCCCACCACATCGACACGCTGACGAAGGTGACCGGCGCGCTCGCCGACGAGATGGCCCCACCCGCCCCCGCCCGCTAGGCGGGGTCGGGGCCGGCGAAGGTCGCCAGCAGGCCCAGTACCGCCGTCGCGGCGCAGACGGCGAACACGACGCCGAAGGCGGGGGTCTGGTCGAGGACGGCGCCGACCCACGCGGCGCCGAGCGCCGAGCCGCCGAAGCGCAGCAGGTTGAACAGGCCGAGCCCGGCGCCGCGGCGGCCGGCGTCCGAGCGGGTGGCGCCGGTCGCCGCGGGCGTCTGCACGAACGCGACGCCGGCGCCGGTCAGGGCGAGCGCGGCGAGCAGCCACGGCACCGTCCCGGACGCGGCGAGCACCGCGCCGACGAGCACCTGCCCGGCGATGAGGACGACGAGGCCGCCGCGCAGCACGGCGCGCGGGGACAGCCGCTCCATCAGCACCCCGGTGACCGGCCCGAGCACCGCCATCATGACGGGCAGGCTCAGCAGGACGCCCCCCGCGTAGAGGGCGTCGGTCTGGCGCTCGGTCGTGAGGTACACGGGGACGGCGAGCAGCGTGGCGCCCAGGCAGAACATCTGCGCGAGGACGCTGAGGCAGGAGCGCAGGTAGCGGGTCTCGATCAGGAGCCGGGGCGGCAGGAACGCGTCCGGGCGCCCCCGCGAGGACGCGACGTACGCCGCGGCGGCGAGGAGCCCCGCCAGCGAGCCCGACCACACGACCGGGGAGGTCGCGCCGAGCGTCGCGGCGGCCGACGTGGCCCCGAGCCCGAGCCCCGCCGCGAGCGTGAGCAGGGCCGCGCCGCGCCAGTCCAGCGGGACGCGCCGCGCCCGCCCCGCCGGGACGAACCGGACGGCGAGCGCGGCGGCGGCCACGCCCAGCGGCACGACCGGCCAGAACACCGCGTGCCAGCCGAACCAGGTGGCCAGGCCGCCGCCGAGGGTGGGCCCGGCGGCCTGGCCGACGCCGTTGGCCGCCGCCCACAGCCCGAGCGCCCGGCCCCGCCGCCCGCCGCCGAACAGCCGCGCGATCAGCGCCATGACCGCGGGCAGCATCGCCGCGGTCGCGACGCCCTGCACCACGCGCATCGCGACGAGCGCGGTCAGGTCGCCGGCCAGCCCGGCGCCCGCGGAGGCGAGCCCGAGCACCAGCATCGCGGCGATGAACACGCGGCGCGGGCCGCAGCGGTCGCCGAGCCAGCCCGACACCGGCAGCAGGACGGCGAACGGGAGCGTGAACCCGATGACGACCATGGTCCCGGCGGAGATCGAGACGCCCAGGTCCCGCACGATCAGGGTCAGCGGGACGTTGACGATCGTGTTGGCGACCGTCCCGGTGAACGTGCCGAGGAGCAGCGGGACGAGCGCCGCCCACGAGCCGCGCGGCGGGGGGTCAGGCTCGGCCAACGGGCCTCCGCCGCCTGGGGCCCGCCTGCGCGGCGTCCTCCGGGGGTACGTGCACGAAGATCTGCCCGTCCTCCTCCTTCGCCGGGTACACCTTGACCGGCTTGGTCGCCGGCGGCGTGACCGGCTCGCCGGTCGCGAAGTCGAAGACGCTGCCGTGGCAGGAGCACAGCAGCCCGTCCTCGGTGGCGCGCCCGGACGACAGCAGGCAGTCGAGGTGGGTGCAGTAGTTCGACATCGCGTGCACCTCGCCGTCCCAGCGGGCGACGGCCACCTCGGCCTCGCCCACGTAGAAGCGGCGGACGACGCCCTCGGGCACCTGGCCCGACCGGGCCACGCGCTGGTACTCCATGGTCGCTCCCTAGCTCAGTGCGTCGAACAGGTCGGTGAGGTCGGTGTCCTCGTCCCGCAGGACCTCGGGGTCCGGGACGGCTTCGCAGGCGATGAGCTGCCGCGCGACGGCCAGGTCGGCGCCGCGGTCGATGGTGAACGCGCCGCGCAGCACCCCGTCGGCGAGGTAGAACGCGATGAAGTCGAAGTCCTCGACGCGGCCGCGGACGACGAGGCGGTCCGCGCCGTCGGCGAAGCCCGCGTGCTGGAGGCTGTGGCCGAACTGGTCGGACCAGAACCACGGCGGCGCCGTGTGCGGGGACGCGGCGCCGAGGATGTTCTTGGCCGCCGCCATGCCCTGCGTGTTGGCGTTGTCGAAGTGCTCCGCCCGCACGTGCCTGCCCAGCGCCGGGCGCCACTGGCAGGCCACGTCGCCGGCCGCGTAGACGCCGTCCAGGCCCGTCCGGCAGTACTCGTCGACGGGGACGCCGCCGGGGGTCCCGATCCCGGCCCCGGTGACCGGCTCGACGTTCGGGACCATGCCGGCGCCGACGACGACCACGTCCGCCTCCAGGGACGTCCCGCCGCTGGTGGTGACGACGCCCGCCGACGGGGTCTCCTCGTAGCGCTCGACCTTCTCGCCGGTGCGCAGGTCGACGCCGCTCGTGCGGAGCATCGCCGCCATCACGTCCCCCATCAGGTCGCCGAGGACGTGCCCGAACGGCCGCGCCGCCTGCTCGACGATCACCACCCGCGCGCCGCGGTCGAGCGCCGCCGAGGCGACCTCGCAGCCGATGAACCCGGCGCCGACGACCACGACCCGCGCGCCGGGCCGCAGCTCGGCGCGCAGCCGGTCGGCGTCGGCGATGGTCCGCAGGTACCGGACGCGGTCGCCCGCCACGCCGGGCAGCCTGCGCGGGCGCCCGCCCGTCGCGATGAGCAGGACGTCGCCGCGCAGCGCCGTGCCGTCCGCCAGTTCCAGCGAGCGCTCGGCGGGGCGGATCGCCACCGCCTCCGCGCCGAGCCGCAGCTCGACGCCGTTGCACTCGCACCAGTCGGGCGTGAGCAGGCACAGCTCGTCGCGGTCCTGCTCCCCCGCCAGGTACTCCTTCGACAGCGGCGGACGCTGGTAGGGCGCGTCGTGCTCGGCGCCGACTAGGGTGATCCGGCCGTCGAAGCCGCGGCGGCGCAGCGTGCGGGCCGCGACGGCGGCGGTCTGCCCCGCCCCGGCCACCACAACGGATTCCATCACGGCCGCTCCTCCCTCACGGCTGCTCCTCGGTCAGGACGCGCGGCCGAGGGTCGACGTAGACGACGTCGCCGTCGACGCGCACCGCGTGGGTCGGCTGGCACTCGTCGCCGTCCTCGACCCGGCCGGTCGCCGGGTCGAACACCCACTGGTGCCCTGGGCAGATGACCCGCCCGTTCAGCACGGCCCCCTTCGACAGGGACCGCTGCTTGTGAATGCACACGTCGGCCAGCGCGTACACGTCGCCGCCGACGAGGAACAGCGCGATCTGCCGTCCCTCCACGGTCACGGCCAGGCGCTTGCGCCGCCGCACCTCCGCGAGCGTGGCCGCCGCCACCCACTCGCCCGTCCGCTGGTCCACGGGCGTCCCTCCTCACGTGCGGTCCGGCGGCGGGGCGGGCCGCGCCCCGCCGCCGGGTCGGAAATCGGATCAGGCCCCGACCAGGTCGGGCTTCACGTACGAGTCGTAGAGACCCTGCGTGTAGGAGAACCGCATCTCCGCGCCCCACCGGCACATCTGCAGGCAGCGCTGCTGCAGCTCCGGCGTGTCGGCGTGGTCGAGGACGATCTGGTAGCCGCGTTCGCCGTGCACCACGTCCGAGGTGATGTGCAGGTCGAAGAACTCGATCTCGTCCTCGGTGAACCCGTAGATCTCGCGCAGCGGCACGATCTGCTTCTTGTAGATGCTCGGGACCTGCGACTCCAGCCCGACCACGAGCGCCGCGGTCGCGACCACGAAGTGCTCGCGCATCGCCACCGCGTAGCACCATGCCTGCAGCCCGCGGGTGATGGCGTTCATGTTGGAGGGGTCCTCGACCCGCTCCCGGGTGGTGCCGCACGCCTCGGCGAACCGGATCAGCAGATCGGTGTGCCGGATGTCGGCCAGCTCCTCCTCGTACATGTTCTGGAGCGTGAAGTCCTTCGCGCCGGTGAACTCGTCGGGGGTGTTGGCGTAGACGTAGGCGAGATAGTCGGCGAACGGGCCCACGTAGTGGTAGTGGTTCTCCGCCCACCGGGCGAAGTGCTCCCTCTTCAGTTTGCCTTCGGCCCACGCCCTGCTGAACGAGGCGTCCTTCGCCTCACGCCCTTTGATGGCGTTCTGCAGCTCGGCGCGGAACGCGTCCTTTGACAGCAGCTCTGCCATTTCCTGCTCCTTCCGAACCCTTTCTCGGGTCTCTTACCGGGGTGAGATGTAGACGCTCTTCTCCTGCGTGTAGAAGAGCATCATCGAAGGTCCGGCCTGCTCCTTGAACGTCTGCGTGCTGGAGTCCTTGAGCCCGCCGAACGGCACCGTCATCGCCATTCCGGACGTCGGCTGGTTGACCTTGACCAGTCCGCTCTCGGACCGCCGCGCGAACTCCAGGGCCCGGTCCAGGTCCCGGGTGACGATCCCGGCGGACAGCCCGTACCGGGTGCCGTTCGCCAGCGCGATCGCCTCATCGAGCCCGGACGCGCGCTGGAACGCGAGCAGGGGCCCGAAGACCTCCTCCCGCGCGATCCGCATCTCCGGCGCCACGCCGGCGAAGACCGCCGGACGCACGAAGTACCCGTCGCCGCGCCCGTGTCCCGCGGGAAGGCGGCGCCCGCCGGTGACGAGCTTCGCGCCCTCCTCCTCGCCGATCCGCACGTAGTCGAGGAACTTCTCCAGCTGGAAGCCGGCGGCGAGCGGCCCCATGTCGACGTCCTCCCGCAGGCCGTCGCCCACGACCCGCGCCTCCGCCGCCCGGGCCACGCGTTCGAGCAGTTCGTCGTGGACGGCCTCGTGCGCGATGACGCGGCTCGTCCCCGTGCACGCCTGCCCGGACAGCCCGAACGCGCCCTTGGCGATGATCTGCGCGGCGCGGTCCAGGTCGGCGTCGTCCAGGACGACCACCGGGTTCTTGCCGCCCATCTCCAGCTGGCAGCGCCGCGACGGCCCGACCGCCGCGTGGACGGCGCGTCCCGCCGCCGTGGACCCGGTGAAGGTCACGGCCCCGACCCGCTCGTCGGCGGCCAGCGCCGCGCCCGCCTCGGCGCCGCCGTGCACCATCGCGACGACCCGCGGCGGCAGCCCGCCGGCCAGCAGCGCCTCCACGAGGCGCTGCGCGAGCAGCGGCGTCACGGGGCTCGGCTTGAACACCACCGCGTTGCCCGCGGCGAGCGCCGGCCCGATCTTCCGGGACGGGATGTTCAGCGGGAAGTTCCACGGCGTGATGGCTCCGACGACCCCGACGGGCTCGCGCCGCGTGTAGACGATGCCGCCGTCGCCGGCCGGGAAGCTCGTGCCGTCGATCCGGTGCGCCTCGGCCGCGTAGAACCGCAGATTGCGCGGCGTCCGGGACACCTCCATCGCGGCCTCGGCCCGCGTCTTCCCCTCCTCGCGCACCAATTCGACGACGAGTTCGCCGGCGCGTTCTTCAAGCCACCGCGCCGCCTTCTCCAGAACGTCGGCCCGTTTCTCCGCGGGCGTCGCGGCCCACAGGGCGGCGCCTTCGACGGCGCCGGCGACGGCCGCCTCCACATCGGCGGCCGACGATTCGGGGAATTCCCCGACGACGTCGTCCAGCGAAGCGGGATTGCGCCGCCGGAAAGTCGTCCCGGACGCGGCCGCCGTCCATTCCCCGCCGACGAAGTTCAGCCCTTGGTGCATGTTCACTCGTCCTCCGCGCTCGAATCGGCCGCCGCGGCGACCGCGGTCAGTTCGATCTCGACCGGGGCTCCGCCGGGCAGCGCGCGGACGCCGATCGCGCTGCGGGCGGGACGGCCGAGGCCCGGCGCCGCCTCGTCCAGCACGGCCGAGGCCCCGTCCGCCACCGCGGACAGCTCGGCGAACCCGTCGGCGCACGCGACGTACACGCTCATCCGCACCCACCTCCGGACACGGCCGGGCGCGCCCGCGGTGGCGGCGGCGACGGCGTTGCGGGCCGCCAGGGCGGCGGCCTCGCGGGCGGCGCCCACGTCCAGGTCGCGGCCCACCAGGCCGGTCACGGCCAGGCGGCCGTCCCGGCGGGGGGTCATGCCGGCGGTGGCGATCAGGACGTCGCCGGTGCCGAGCGGTTCGGCGACCACCGGGACGTAGGCGCCCTGGGGGCGGGGCATGGCGGACCGCTCAGACACCGAGGGTCACCCCGTCCTGGCGGGGGTCGGAGGCGCCGAGGAGGGCGTCGCCGGCGACGGAGACGACCTGCGCGCTGCCGCCGCCGTCCCAGGGGCCCTGGACGGTGACGTCGTGCCCGGACGCGCGCAGGGCGTCGATCCGGGCGGAGCCGAGGCGCGACTCGACGCGCAGTTCGGGCGGGCTGCCGAGGACGTCGGCGTCGCTGCCGGGGTGCACGGTGAAGCGGGGCGCGGCGACCGCGGTGGCCGGGTCGTGCCCGTGGTCGAGCAGGTGGGAGATCAGCTGGGTGTTCCACTGGACCTGGCCGTCCCCGCCGGGGGTGTTGCCGATGTGCAGGAGGCGGCCCGCGGCGTCGGTGACGAGCCACGCGTTCAGCGTGTGCAGGGGGCGGCGGCGCGGGCGCACCTCGTTGGGGTGGCCGTCGAGCAGGTAGGCGCCGCGGCCGAGGCGGTTGTTCAGGACGATGCCCGTGCCGGGGACGGTGATCCGGGCGCCGAAGGTGAACGCGAGGGAGTGGATGAGGCTCACCGCGCGCCCCTCGGCGTCCACCGCGACCATCGAGGTGGTGTCGCCGCCCGCGGGGACGGGCGAGGGCGCGGCCGCGGGGAGGTCGCCCGCGTCGAGGCGGGCGCGGGCGGCCTCCAGCGCGGACGGGGTGAGCAGCTCGCGCCAGTGGTCGTTGTCGGCGCCGCAGCCGGCGAAGCGGTCCGCGAACGCGATGCGGGCGGCCGAGGCCATCCGGTGGACGGCCTCGGCCGACAGCCACGGCAGCCCGGAGAGGACGCCGTCGCAGAGCCCGGCCTGCTGGGCGACCATCCAGCCGGGCGTGGGCGGCGGCGTGAGGTGGACGGTCGTCCCGCGGTAGGCACAGGTCAGCGCGGGTTCGGGGGCCGAGCGGCCGCTCGCCAGCCATTCGTAGCCGGAGAAGGGCGCCCCGGCGTCCACGAGGGCGTCCACGCAGCGTTCGGCGAGCACCCCCGAGTAGAGGTCGCCGGGGTCGGCGGCCAGGCGGCGCAGGGTGGCGCCGAGGTCGCGCTGGAAGACCGGCTCACCGGTGCGGGGGACGCGGCCGCCGGGCAGGAAGACCTCGGCGGTGCCCGGGTCGCGGGCGAGCGCGTCGCGGCGTTCGACGATGTCGGCGCGCGTCTTGGCGGTGCAGGGCAGGCCGTCCTCGGCGGCGGCGATCGCGGGCGCCCACAGCTCGGGCAGGCCGCGGGACGCCGAGTCGGCGTGCAGGGCGGCGAGGGCGGCGACCGCGCCGGGCGCGGCGACGGCGAGGGCGCCCTCCAGCGGGAGGGCGGTCAGGCCGCGGTCCCGGTAGAAGGCGGGCTCGCCGCCGTCCGGGCCGAAGCCGCTGCCGCCGAACGCGGCCACCGAGCCGTCCGGGCGGCGCAGCAGGACGAACGCGTCGCCGCCGACCCCGCACTGGCCGGGCAGCGCGAGCCAGGACAGCGCGGCCATGGCGAGCGCGGCGTCCGCGGCGTTCCCGCCGTCCGCGAGGACGCGGGCGCCCGCGAGGCTCACCGCCGGGTGGCTCGCGGCGACCATCCCGCCGGCCCCGGCGGCCGGGCCGCGTCCGGGAAGTCCGAACTCTGGTGACATGCCGCCCAGTCTCGGCGGCGCCTGATCAGCGCCGATACGGACCGAGTGCCGGGAATTCCGCGGATTCCTTGGGCACCGTGCACAGGGATGCCGGGCCCTGCGGGTTCATCGGCCGGGTGCCCGACATGGTGCACAAAATGACTAAGTCCGTCGTGTGCACGTTCCTCATTGTTCACCTCTCGCCGATCGAGCAGATTCTCTGCAATCGTTGCGCCCACCGGTCCAGCAGAGGCGCGTACAGGGAGGGGGCGTCCTTTGGGAGCCGCTCACTGGATCTATCTGTCCGGAATCATCCTCATCATCGCCGTGATGATCGCCCGCAAGAACGTCGTCATCCCCGCGGTCGCGGCGACGTTCCTCACCGCCTGGGTGTTCACCGGCAACTTCGTCACCGGGCTGGAGTCGATCTTCAACGCCAGCCTGACCGCGGCGACCGAGCTGTTCAGCATCTTCTTGATCATCGCGCTGGTGACCGCGCTGCTCGGGTCGCTGCGCTCGCTCGGCGCCGACCGCCGCATGGTGGAGCCGTTCCGCGTCGTCATGCGGTCCGGCCACTCCGCCTTCTGGGTGCTCGCGCTCGTCACCTACGTGATCAGCCTGTTCTTCTGGCCGACGCCGGCGGTGCCGCTGATGGGCGCGATCCTGCTGCCCGCCGCGATCGCCGCCGGGCTGCCGCCGATCAGCGCGGCGGTCGCGATCGCCATCGCCGGGCAGGGCATGGCGCTGTCCAGCGACTACGTCATCCAGGTCGCGCCCGGCCTGTCCGCGAAGGCGGCGGGGGTCGACACCGGAGCGGTCGCCGACCGCTCCATGGTGCTGTCCCTGATCACCGGCGGGATCGCGCTCGTCCTCGGCTACCTGATGTCCCGCTCGGAGTTCCGCAGGCCGGACGCCGTCCTGCTGGAGCGCTGGGAGGCCGGCGAGTCGGAGGCCGCCGTCCCGGCGCCGCGCCGGTCGCTCATCCGGGTGCTGCCGCGGCGCCGCGTCCTGCAGACCGAGACCGTCGGCGGCGAGGGCTCGGTCGCCGTCCTCGACCCCGGCCCCGGCTCGGGCGGCGGGTCCCGCACGTCCGGCGGCGGGACGGGCGCCGGGACCGGTACCGCGAGCGGCGGCGGGACGGGCGCGGACACCGGCGGCGGGGCGGGCGGTGCGGACGCCGGCGGCGACGCGATGGCCCGCGAGGCGCTGGCGTCCATGAACGGCGACGACGCGCCGGGCGCCGACTGCCCCCGGCGGTCCAAGTCGTTCGCCGTGATCGTCCCGATCGCCCTCATCGGCCTCGTCGGCTACATGATGCTGGGCAAGTTCACCGGCCTCGTCCCCGAGGTCGTCGGCGGGGACGCGGCCGCGCTCGTCGGCGGTGTCGCCGCCGCGCTGCTGCTGTCCGCCACGATCGCCAAGGACGGCCGGAGCAGCCTGGAGCGGTGCGCCGACCACGTCGTGGACGGCCTGGTGTTCGCGATGAGGGCGATGGGCATCGTCATCCCCATCGCCGGGTTCTTCTTCATCGGCAACGCCGACTTCGCCGGGAAGATCATGGGCATGGAGGAGGGCGCGAAGGCGCCCGCCTTCCTGTTCGACATCGTCGTCCGGATCCAGGACGCCATCCCCGACAGCCAGTACGTCGTCGGCTTCGGCGTGCTGATCATCGGCATGCTCACCGGGCTGGACGGGTCCGGGTTCTCCGGGCTGCCGCTGACCGGCTCGCTGTCCGGGTCGCTCGGCCCGGCGTCCGGCGTCGACCCGGCGCTGCTCGCCGCGATCGGGCAGATGGGCTGCATCTGGGCGGGCGGCGGCGTGCTCGTCGCGTGGTCGTCGCTGATCGCGGTGGCGGGGTTCGCCCGGGTCCCGGTGCTGGAACTCGTCCGCCGCTCGTTCCTGCCCGTCATCGCCGGCCTGGTCGTGGCCACGGTGGTCGGGCTGATCATCTATTAGGGGGTATGTTGACCGCCTCGTCCGATCTGTCCCCCGCCGCCGCGGCCACCGCGGCGGCGGGGGCCCGTCCCGCCGCGGGACCGCTCCGGCTGCGCGCCGCGCTGCTGGTGCTGCTCACCTTCGGCTCCGGGACGACCGACATCGTCGGGTTCCTCGGCATGGAGAAGGTCTTCACCGCCAACATGACCGGCAACATCGTGCTGTTCGGCCTCGCCGCCGGCGAGGGCAGCGGCGCCGACCTGGCCCGGTGCGGCGCCGCGACGCTGGCGTTCGCGTGCGGCCTGCTCGCCGGCTTCCTCATCGCCGGGCGCCCCGCACCCGGCCGGGTCTGGCCGCCCCGCGTCACCGCCGTCCTCGGCGTCGTGCTCGCGCTGCAGACCGTGTTCCTCGCGGGCTGGGCGGCCGCGGGCGCCGCGCCGCGCGGCGGCGGGCTGATCGCGCTCATCACGCTGTCGTCCACCGCGATGGGCGCGCAGACGGCGGCGGCGCGCAGCCTGTCCGCGGACGGCATCACCACCACGTTCGTCACCGGCACGCTCACGTCCATGATGGGCGGGTTCGCGGTCGGGCAGGGCGGCGCCGCGGGCCTGCGCACCGCCGTGATCCTCAGCCTCGCCGCCGGCGCCGCCGTGGCCGGCGCCCTGATGGCGAGCGCCCCCGTGCTCGCCGCCGCGCTCAGCCCCCTCGTCCTGGCGACCGTGATCGCCGGCGCCGTCCGGCTGCACCCGGCACGGGCGGCCTGACGAGCCGCCCGTGCCGGGTGCGGCTCCGGGCGCGGTTCAGGACGGTCCCGGCCAGCGGGCGCGGGCCATGTCGACGCGGCGGCCGTCGGGGCGCAGAGGCGTCCCCTCGGCGCGGTAGTGCTCGTGGGCGCGGCCCTCGTGGCAGCGCGGCGGGCTCCCGTCGGCGCGGATCACCCGCCACCACGGGACGGCGCCCCCGTACAGCGACATGACCCGCCCGACCTGCCGCGGCCCTCCGCTTCCCACCAGTTCGGCGACGTCGCCGTAGGACATGACGCGGCCCGGGGGGATGCGCTCCACCGCGTCCAGCACCGCCTCGGCGTACTCATCAGGTTCGGACCACATCCCCCGATTCTCCCGGATCGTGCGGCGCGCCGCGCAGGAACACCGCCGCGCCCGCCATGCCGAACAGGGCCAGCGCGCAGACCACCGCGTAGGTGAGGACCAGCGCGCCCGAACGGTGCACGACCTGCACCGGGCGGACGGGCTCGTCCGCGAAACGGCGGTCGCCGGGCAGGCCCGCGGCGCTCATCCGGGCGCCGGCGAGGCCGTCGGACGCGGCCAGCGCGGCCGCGGCGTCGACCCGGCCGAACCCCACGGCGCGGTTGTAGCCGCGCTCCGGGCGGTTCCGCGTGCTCTCCACGATCGCCTGCGAGACGAGCGCGGGCGCCATGCCGGGATGGCGCGACCTGATGAGCGCGGCGACGCCGGAGACGAACGCGGTCGCCGGGCTCGTGCCGTCCCCGATCCAGTAGCCGCCGTCCGGCCCGGCGCCGATGATCTGCACGCCGGGCGCGGACACGACGACACCCGAGTTGCGGTTGGAGAACCCGGCGTGCCGGCCCGCCGCGTCCACGGCGGCGACGGAGATCACGCCGGGGAACGAGGCCGGGTAGGAGTACTCGGTGTGCCCGCCCGCCGCGGCCCCGCCGGAGCCGCGGCGCCGTTTCGAGGGGCCCCGCACGCCCCCCGGAGCGCCCTCGTTCCCGCCGTTGCCGGCCGCGGCGACCACCACCGCGTTGTGCCGGATCGCGTAGGCGACGGCCTCCCGCTCGCGCGGCGTCGGGTAGGAGCGGCCCAGCGACAGGTTGATCACGTCGGCGCCGTGGTCGACCGCGTACCGGATGCCGTCCGCGATCGTCCCCGCGAAGCGCTCGGCGCCGGTGAACTCCGCGAAGCCCTGCTCGTCCCGCTCCAGGATCACCCGCAGGGACAGCAGCCGCGCCTCGGGCGCGACGCCGATCATGCCGAGCGCGTTGCCGGGGCCGTGGCCGTGCCCGGCGATGATGGACGCCATGTTGGTGCCGTGCAGCCGCTTCGGCCGGGCGCCCGCCGGGCCGGCGCCGCGGGTGAGGTCGGGGCCCGCGGTGACCGACCCCGCCAGGTCGGCCTGGTCGGCGTCCACCCCCGAGTCGAGGACGGCGACGGTCACGCCGCGCCCCTTCGACATCGTCCAGGCGCGCGGGACGTTCATCGACTCCAGGACGGGCATCACCGCGTCCCGCACCTGATCGGCGCGGGCGGCGGCGGGCATGAGGGCGGGCGCGGCGAAGGCCGACAGCGCGGCCAGCGCGGCGGCGGCCCGCCTCAGCACCGCCACTCCCGCTCCCCGCAGCGGACCTTCGCGGGCGTGGTCAGCGGCCGGAGCACGCCCCGCACCAGCTGCGGCGCGAGCTCGGCCGGGTCGGGCTGCCCCCCGCGCAGCGCGGGGCGCCCGTCGGCGTACCCGGCCGTCGCCGCCACCACGTACGGGCCGCGCTGGGCGGCGGCGGACGCCTGCCGGGCCGCGTCGCCGAACCGGGCCGCCACCGAGCCGGGGAACGGCAGCGCCCGCAGGCCGGGGCTCGGCGCGCCGTCGGAGAACCATTCGACCGCCTCGCGCGCCGCCGGCTCGCCGGGGAACACCACCACGCCGACCGTCACCGCGAGCCCCTGCGCCTGGTCGAGGTAGGTGGCGCGGAGCACGGCCCGGCAGCCGCGGGACGTCAGGGACCGGACGAGCGCGTCGTCGGCGGCCGCCTCGCAGCGGGTGTCGGCGCCGATCCCGACCCGGCGGGCCGTCTCCGGGGACGCCTGGCCGAGCGTGTACGGGAGCTCGGCGGGGAAGATCCGCCCGGCCGGCCAGGTGCGGTAGCGGCCGGCGAGCTCCGCCGCCGTCGCCGCGGCGCGCTCGGCGGGCGTCGGGCCGCGGGTCAGCTCCGCCGACAGCCGGACGCCGGCGACCACGAACACCGTCGCGCACGCGGACGCCGCCACCAGCGCGGCGGTGCGGCGCGACACCCGCCGGCCGCCGGGCGGCTCGCCGGATTCCGGTTCCGGCTCGGTGCCCGGGGCGGAGACATCGGCGCGCGACACGCAGCGGAGCGTAGCCGAAGCCGGGCCCGTACGGGCAGGGTCAGGGAGGAGTGAACGTCGGGCCGCCGGGCGCGGCGCGCGGGCCGGACGGCGCCGGTCCCGGCGGGTGCGGCGCGATGTACGGCGGGCGGGGCGGCGGCGGGACGTACGGCCCGGGTCCCGTCGCCGGGCCGGGCGGCGGGCCGTCCGCGGCCCTGGGGTGGCGGCGCCGGAACGCGAGGGAGATCGCGCCGGCGCCGGCGGCCCCGCCGACGCCGATGACCAGGATCGCGACGACCAGCCAGGTGACCCAGGCCGGACGGTCGATGATCTTCACCGGCCCCGGGTCCCCCGGGCCGAACCGCTCCCGGGCCGGCTTGCCCCTGCCCGGCCCGGCGGCCGTCGACGCGAGCGAGTCCGCGGCCGACAGCGCGCGGGCCGCGTGCACCTCGCCGAACCCGATGTCGGGGTCGTAGCCGTCCTTCGGCCCGTGCCGGACGCTCTCCACCAGCGCCTGCGACACCAGCGCCGGCGCCATGTCCGGGTGCTCGGCGCGGATCAGCGCGGCGATCCCGGAGACGATCGCGCTGGCCTGGCTGGTGCCGGCGCCGATGAAGTACCGGCCGCCGGGGGCCGCCGCGGGCACGGCGACGCCCGGCGCGGACAGCACCACCGAGTAGTTCCGGTTGGAGAACGGCGCGCGGGCGTGGCCGGGCTCGGCGGCCGCGACCGCGATGACGCCGGGGTAGGACGCCGGGTAGGAGTACGGCGCGAACCCGTCCTCGTCCAGCAGCCGGTCCTTGTCGCCGTCGTTGCCGGCCGCCGACACCACCACGACGCCCTTGCCGATGGCGTACCCGACGGCCTCGCGCTCGTCCGCGACCTCCTCGCCGCTGCCGATGGACAGGTTGATGACGTCGGCGCCGTGGTCGGCGGCGTAGCGGATGGCGCGGCCGACGGCCTTCCTGGCCCGCTCGGACCGGTTGTAGAGGGCGAAGCCCGCGTCCTCCCGCTCGCTGATGGCGCGGATGGACAGGATGCTCGCCCGCGGGGCCATCCCGATGATCCCGGAGCGGCCGCCGGAGCCGTGGCCGTGCCCGGCGATCAGCGACGCCATCCCGGTGCCGTGCAGCCGCGCGGGCTTCCCCCGGTCGACGAAGGAGATCATGTTGGGGCCGGTGGTGACCTTGCCGCGCAGGTCCGCCTGGTTCGGGTCGACGCCGGAGTCGATGACCGCGACGGTCACCCCCTCGCCCCTGGTGACCTTCCACGCGGCGTCCGTGCCGAGGAGTTTCAGGATCGGCCGCTGCAGTTCGCGGACCTCGTCCGCGTGCGCCTGGACGGGCGCCAGCCAGCTCCCGGCCAGCGCCCCCGCCAGCAGGGCGGCGGCCGCCCGCGAACGCCTCAGCATTCCCACTCCGGGTCGTCGCAGTCGGGCACCGCCTTGACCGCGAGCGACCGCGCGACGGCGTGGCCGATCTGCGGCGCCACGGCGAACAGCTCGCCCGGCCGCGCCTTCTTGATCTCCGACGCGGGGCGTCCGTCGGACTGCCCCGAGGTCGTCAGCACCACGTACGGGCCGCCGCGGTCGCTCGTCCGGTCCTGGCGGGCCTTGTCGGTGAACTTCGCGGACGCCGTGCCCGGGAACGCGGCCGCGTGCAGCGCGGGGTCGACCGGCCCGGCCCCCTCCTCGTCCGGTCCCTTCGAGCCGGGGATCTCCTTGTACGCGCGGTCGGCCTTCCACGGGTCGGGGAACGCGACGACGCCGACGGTGACGACGACGCCCTGGAGCTGGTCGACGTAGGTGGCGCGCAGGACGGCCCGGCAGCCGTGCCGGGCGAGCGCCGCCGCGATCTCCTCGTCGACGGCCTGGAAGCAGCCGGTCTCGGGGACGATGCCCGTCCGGGTCGCGTACTCGGTGTGCCGGCCGATGGGGCGGTACGGGATCCGCTCGGGGAAGATGCGGCTCGCGGGCCACGCCTGCCAGCGCCGCGCGACCTCCTTGTTCGCGGCCACCTGCAGTTCGGCGCTCGTGGGCTCGCGGTGGTAGGTCGCCCACGCCCCCGTCATGGCGATCCCGGTGATGAGGAGGTAGCAGCAGCCGACGACGAGCGCGACGAGCATCCACTGGCGCCCGGTCAGCCCCAGCACCGTCAGCGGGTCGCGCGGTGCGGGCAGCGGGCCGCCGGGCCGCGGCGGGCCCGCGTAGGGCGGCCCCGGCGGGCCCGGATACGGGGGGCGCGGCGGCTGCTGCGAGGGGGGCGTGAATGCCACAACAATCAAGATTAACTGTGCTTCGCGACATTCCGCCCCGCCGTTATGGCGAGGAAGCCCTCCCGGGGAGTACGGACAGGGGGAGACCCCTCCGCGGAGGGGCCTCCCCAGCGGGTCCCGTCAGGACCCGGTCCCGAAGGTCTTGCGCGCCTCCTGCGCGGCGTCCTTGGCCTTCTCACCGACCTGCTTCGCGCCGCCGGACGCCTGGTCCCTGCGCCCCTCGGCCTCCAGGGACGGGTCGCCGGACCGCCGCCCGGCCTCCCGCTTGCCCTGGCCCTTGGCCTTCTGCGCCGTGTTCTTGAGCTTGTCGAGGAAGCCCATGGCTCCTCCTCCTGTGTGGACGTTCGTGCGTCCTGCCCCTGTGCCCGCTGGTTCCCGGGTCATGCGGGTGCTCCGCGTCACGCGACGGCCGGGCGGTCGCGGGGAATTCCGCGGGACATGGCAAGGTTGTGCGGGTGAGGACAGTGACGTCTTCCTCTACTCACCGCCGAGCGTCAGCACAGGAGCACCCACCGTGTCGTTGCCACCTCTGGTCGAGCCCGCAGCGGAGCTCACCCGCGACGAGGTCAACCGCTACTCGCGGCACCTGATCATCCCCGATGTGGGCATGTCCGGGCAGAAGCGCCTCAAGAACTCCAAGGTTCTGGTCGTGGGCGCCGGCGGGCTCGGCTCCCCCGCCCTCCTCTACCTCGCCGCCGCCGGCGTGGGCACCCTCGGCGTCATCGACTTCGACGTCGTGGACGAGTCCAACCTGCAGCGGCAGATCATCCACCGCCAGTCGTCCCTCGGCAAGCCGAAGGTGGAGTCGGCGGCGGAGACCGTCCGTGAGATCAACCCGCTGATCGACGTGGTCGTGCACAACACCGCGCTCGACCGCGACAACATCATGGACATCTTCTCCCAGTACGACCTCATCCTGGACGGCACCGACAACTTCGCCACCCGCTACATGGTGAACGACGCGGCCGTCCTGCTCGGCAAGCCGTACGTGTGGGGCTCGATCTACCGCTTCGACGGCCAGGCCTCGGTCTTCTGGGCCGAGCACGGCCCGTGCTACCGCTGCCTCTACCCCGAGCCGCCGCCGCCCGGCATGGTCCCGTCCTGCGCCGAGGGCGGCGTCCTCGGCGTGCTGTGCTCGTCCATCGGCTCCATCCAGGTGAACGAGGCGATCAAGCTCCTCACCGGCATCGGCGAGCCCCTCGTCGGCCGGCTGATGATCTACGACGCCCTGGAGATGACGTACCGCTCGGTCAACGTCCGCAAGGACCCCGAGTGCCCCCTGTGCGGCAAGAACCCGACGCAGACCGAGCTCCTGGAGGACTACGAGGCGTTCTGCGGCGCGGTGTCCGAGGAGGCCACCGAGGCCGCCAAGGACTCCACGATCTCCGTCCACGACCTCAAGGCCATGCAGGACAACGGGGAGGACATCTTCCTCGTGGACGTCCGCGAGCCCAACGAGTACGAGATCGTCTCGATCCCGGGCGCGACGCTGATCCCGAAGGGCGAGTTCCTCAACGGCTCCGCCCTGGAGCGCCTGCCGCAGGACAAGAAGATCGTCCTGCACTGCAAGTCGGGCGTCCGCTCGGCCGAGGCCCTCGCCGTCGTCAAGAACGCCGGCTTCTCCGACGCCGTCCACGTCGGCGGCGGCATCGTGGCCTGGGTCAACCAGATCGACCCGAGCCAGCCGTCCTACTGACCGCACGCGCCGACCGCGCACGAAGGCCCCGGGCTCCCCGCCCGGGGCCTTCGCACGTCATCGGCGATGTGGCGTTCGTAGACGTCCGTGAGGGACGGGCCGTAGGGCGCCCGCGGTTCAGCCCGCGGACGGCGGCCGGTACGGGAGAGCCAGGTCGGTGGAGACCTCGGTGAGCATCAGCTCGAACATCGGCGCGGCGTCGTCCAGGGCGAACTTCAGGTGGCCGAACACCTCCAGGCTCACGCCGCCCTGGAGGCGGATCCAGCATTTGAGGAACTGCCGGATGACGCCGAGGGGCAGGTCGATGCCGAGGACGTCGTCGCGGTAGTGGCGCAGCTGTTCGCGCAGGGCGGGGTCGATGTCCTCGTCGGCCGGCACCGGGAAGGGCTTCTTCTTCCACAGCTCCAGGAACAGGTCCATGAACGTCCAGGCGAACTCCCGGGCGCGCTCGTCGGCGAAGTCGGCCTCGTCGGTGTCCTCGGCCCCGCGCACGGGCGCGCCGAACAGCAGCGCGTACTCGCGGGGATGCGCCAGCGACCAGCTGCGGAACTGGCGGGACACGGCCAGGAACTTGCCGCCCATGTCGCCGGGCGGCACCTTCTCCAGCGCGCCGCGCAGCTCGCCGGTCAGCTCGCTGAACAGGTCGCCGACCAGGTGCCGCAGCAGCTCGCGGTGGCTGCCGAAGTAGCGGTACAGCGCGGGCGCGGTCATGCCCATCTCGCGGGCGATGGCCCGCAGGGTCACCGCCTCCGGCCCCTCCTCCACGAGGATGCGCCGGGCGGTCCCGGAGATCTCCCGGACCGTCGCGGCGCGCAGCCGATCACGCCGTGTTTCCAATTCGCCGCCCTCTTCCCTGCTCTCGCCGGCCGCTCCGGGCCGTCTCCGCATGATTCCCCATGAACGCCCTTGACGAAAGCTAACACTGTATGCGAAGTTAACGTCGTTCGCAGTTTACGGCGTTCACTCAACTGATAGGCGTTCGCAGAGGGGAACGGGTCATGTTCGATCGATGGGGACGGTGGGTCCACCTGCGCAGGCGATGGGTCCTCGCGGCGGCCGGCGCGGTGCTGGTCTTCGCCGGCGTGTGGGGGACGGGCGTCTTCGGGGCGCTGAGCACGTCCGGCGGCTTCGACACGCCGGGCAGCGAGAGCGCGAAGGCGGCGCACATCGCCGAGCGGGATCTCGGACGGGACGAGGCCGACGTCGTGGTCCTCTACCAGGGGCGCACCACGGTGGACGATCCGGCGTACCGGACGTCGGTCGAGCGGGCCCTGGCCGCGCTGCCACCGGACAAGGTCGCCGCCACGAGCACGTACTGGTCGACCGGCGCGCCGCAGTTCGTCAGCCAGGACCGCAGATCCACCTACGCGGTGCTGCGGCTCGCCGGCGCCGACGAGGGCGCGCGGAGCGACAGCTACGAGGCGATCCGGGACGACCTGACCGACGTCGGCGGCGGGCTCACCGCCAAGGTCGGCGGGTCGGTGGCCACGGAGGCCGCGATCAACGAGCGGGTCTCGTCCGACATCGGGCGGGCCGAGGGCATGGCCATGCCGGTCCTGCTGGTGCTGCTGGTGCTGATCTTCGGCGGCCTGGTGTCGGCGAGCCTGCCGCTGATGATCGGCGGCATCGCGATCCTGGGGTCGTTCACCGCCCTGCACGCGCTGACGTACGTGACCGACGTGTCGATCTTCGCGGTGAACATCACCACCTTCCTGGGCCTGGGGCTGGCGATCGACTACGGCCTGTTCATGGTGAGCCGGTTCCGCGAGGAGATCGGGCGGGGCCGGTCCGTGGAGGACGCGCTGGCCGCGACGATGGCGACGGCCGGGCGCACGGTCGCCGTCTCGGGCGTCACCGTGGCGGT
>NZ_JBIQHY010000156.1:0-14888 GCF_044508335.1 Actinomadura sp. | reverse complement strand
CCGCGTGGCTCCGCAGCTTGACGACGAACGGGACGCACCCGTTCCAGTCCCGCAGGGGGCCGCTGAACGAACCCCGCGCGGCCGTGACCGCGAGCCAGCGGAGCAGCGTGCTCTTGCCGCCGCCCGCCTCACCGCGCAGCAGCATCAGCCGGTGGCCGCCGAGGGCCGCCTCGACCCGGACGGCGCCCTTCCTGACCTCGTCCCGCCAATCGCTGATCGGCACGGCGCGGGGCGCCTGCCGCCGAGGCTCCCGCCTGCTCTCGTCGGACACGTTGAGGCTGATGTAGGCGACGCTCAACGTCGTCTGCGGACGGGTGAACCGCTCGAACCGCACCCCGAACAGCTCCAGCGTGTCCAGGGAGTCGCTGATCGAGGCGAGGTACCTGCGGGTGAACTCGTCGTCGTCCGATTCGCCTTCGGGTGCGTCGAGGGTCCGGGCGGGAAGCCGGGCGAGGACGGCGTCCACCTGATCGGCCAGGCCGCTCAGCCGGCTCAACATCTCGACGGACGCGCGCGGGCCGAACTGCGGCAGGTGGACGATGATGCGCGCGAGGCAGTCGCAGCACTCGTCCAGTACCACCTCGTAGAGCCGCGCCCCGGCCTCGCCCAGTTCGAACTCGGCCTTCCGCGCCGGAAGCCGCGACCGCAGCCCCCGGGCCAGCTTGACCGGATCGGCGTCGGCGGCGAACAGCGCGTCGTCCGAGAGGTCGGCGCGGTCGAGGGTGCGGACGACCTCGTCCAGCGCCGCGACGCGGTCGCCGTCGGTGAGCCCGCCGAACTCGTGCCCGGCGAAGGTCATGAGCCGTTCGGCGACGGAGTCGGCGATGCCCTCGAACTGCCGCTGGACGCGCCGCCGCTTGATCTCGTCCGGGAAACCGGTCTTGATCAGCTCGACGAGGTCCTTGCCCGCCCCGTCCCTGGCGGACCGCCCCGCGAGCCACCGGCCCACGGCCAACTGCGCCACCGACCCGCCCACCCGTAACGCGGCGACCTCGACGGACACGGAACCCCCAATGCACGGAGACAGGCCATTATGACGAGAAGTGCTCCCGCACATCCACGCGATCTCGACGACCAGGCCGCCGTCCCGCCGCTCAAGGTGGCGCACTCTTTGCGGACCGGTAACCCGAGTATGGGCGTTCTGCGGCGCACTAGGGCATATCACCCTCAATGCGACATTGGGGGAATCATGTTCATCTCACGACCGGCGCCGGACGTCGTCGCCCTGACGGACGCGGTGCCGCTTCCCGGTATCGGGTTCCTCCCGGTCAACGCCTACGTCCTGTACGCCGGGGAACCGGTGCTGATCGACACGGGCCTGCGGTCGTCGAGCCCGGAGTTCGTGGAGGAACTCTGGTCGCTCATCGAGCCCGCCGACCTGCGGTGGGTCATCCTGACCCACCCCGACGGCGATCACACCGGCAGCGTCTTCGAGATCCTCGACGCCGCCCCGAACACGCGGCTGGTGACCGCCATGCCGGACATGGACCGCCAGGCGCGCGAGCGCAGGATCTCGCCCGAGCGGGTATTCCTGCTCAACCCCGGCGAGTCGCTGGACGTGGGCGACCGGCGGCTGCTGGCGTTCCGTCCGCCCTTCTCCGACAGCCCGGCGAAGCTGGGCCTCATCGACGACGCGACCGGAAGCTGCTTCAGCTCCGACGGCTTCGGCGCCCCGGTGACCACCGCCGACTTCCTCGAAAGCGACGACATCGGCGCTGTTCCCGAGCCGGACCGCATCGCGGGCCAGCGCCTCTGGGCCGCGGTGGACAGCCCGTGGCCGTCCGACATGGACAGGGACGCCTTCCTCTCCACCCTCCTGCCCCTCCGCGACGTCGACCCGCCGGTCGTTCTGAGCTCCCACCTGCCGCCGGCCCACCACAAGGCCGAGGCGCTGCTCGACACTTTGGCGAACGCCCAGGACGCCTGCCCCGGCGTCGGCCCCGACCAGGCACCGCTCCGCCGTATGTTCGCGGAGATGGCGGCCCGCACCTGACACTCGGCCAAGCCGTCTCTCAAAGCCGTCCCCGGTGGTAGTTCGTTGCGCGAACTGTACGCTGGATGCATGCGGAACCGGGATGACGAGCAGATCGGGGCTGTGTCGGCGCTCGTGCGGGGCGCGTTCTTGGTGAATGCCGTCTATACCGAGTCGGCGCGGGAGCACGGCATCACGTCGCAGCAGGGCCAGCTGCTGTGCGTGCTGATGGCGCAGCCGCGCGGGATGAGCGAACTCGGCGCGATGCTTGGGCTGGCCAAGTCGAGCCTCACCGGCCTGGTGGACCGCACCGAACGGAACGGCCTGGTCCGCCGCGAACCCGATCCGCAGGACATGCGCGCGGTCCGGGTCGCGCTGACTCCGCAGGGCGGCGCCCTCGCCGAGGAGTTCTACGCCGAGACCTGCCGGCGAGTCGAGAAGCTGACGGCGGGTCTGAGCCCCGCCGAACGCGACGCGCTCGCCGGGTTGCTCGGCCGCGTCGTCTTGGACAACGAGGTTCCCGTCGTCTTCCTGGAGCCGGCCGAAGGGGCCGGGCGCGACCGCTGACACTCCGGCGAGGGTTTGAAGTTCGTACTGCGAACTATTATCGTTCGTGGTACGAACTCATCTCTTGTCTGTGGGAGCGTGGACCAGATGGACTCGGCATTGGCGCAGGATGTCGTTTTCGGCTTCGGAGCGCATAGCGTCATCGATGACGCGGCCGCACTGCTGCGCATGGCGCAGCAGGCCGACCGTGACGGGCTCGACCACTTCTCGCTGTCGGACCATCCCTACCTCGGCGAACGCCTGGACGCCTATGCCGCGATCGGCTTCATCCTCGGCCGCACGGAGCGCATCACGGGTTTCGCCAACGTCTCGAACCTGCCGACCCGGCCCGCGCCCATGCTGGCGCGGACGGTGACGTCGCTGTCCGCGCTGTCCGGCGGCCGCGTCATCCTCGGCATGGGCGCGGGCGGGCTGTGGGACCGGATCTCCGACATGGGGGTGCCGAAGCTCTCACCGGGCGAGGCCGTCGACGCCTTCGAGGAGGCGATCGTCCTGGTCAAGAAGCTGTCGGGCGGCGGCCCACCGGTCACCTACCGCGGCGCCCACTACCGGGTGAACGAGATCGCGCCGGCTCCGGTGGCCGCGCCGCCCGTGTGGACCGGGTCGGTCGGGCCGAAGTCCCTCGCCGCCACCGGGCGAGTGGCCGACGGCTGGATCCCCGGTCGCGCGGCGGACTGGCGCAGCGAGCGCTACCGGACGTCCCGCCCGGTCATCGACGAGGCGGCGGAGGCGGCGGGCCGCGATCCGCGCGAGATCCGCACGGTCTACAACCTGCCCGGACGCATCACCGACCGGCCGCTAGCCGCCACCCGCGACCGCAATGGACGCTGGATCGGCGGCTCCGCCGATCAGTGGATCGACGAGCTGACCGAGGCGGTGCTGGAGTACGGCGCCTCCGGGTTCACGCTCTTCTCGTCCGGCGGCGGGGCGCAGGACCTCGTCTCCCTCGCCCGCTGGGGGCAGGAGATCGTCCCGGCGGTGCGCGAGGCGGTGGCGAAGCGGACCGCTTAGCGCCACGCCGGCCGGCGGGCGACGACGGCGCCGCGGCCGCCCCTCAGTTGCGGGACGCGACCGCCACCACGGTGGTGTACCCCATGGTGAAGGCCCCGCCGACGGCGTCGATCGCGGCGCCGATGCCGTCGAGGACCTCCCGTTGCTTGTCGGCCGGAAGCTGGGAGTGGAGGCCGAACGTGGGCACCTGCTCCAGCCATTCGTCCCGGGTGTAATGGCGCTCCCAGTCGAAGCGCCACTCTTCCGGAGCGCCGTACGCGCCCGTCTCCCGCATCCCGTCGGACGCCTTGCCGCACAGCACCGAGTACGCGTCCGCGTTCGGCGTCGGGCGGTGGAAGAGCGGCGAGTCGGGCATGACGCGCCGGTAGACCGCGGTGAAGGCTTCCCCCAGGCCGGACGGAGGCTCGAACGCGTTCCAGAACACGGCCAGACGCCCCCCGGAGCGCAGCGCCTGTGCGGCCTTGGCCGCACCGGCGACCGGGTCCACCCAGTGCCACGCCTGCGCGGCTATGACCGTGTCGAACGTCCGCCCTGCGGGCTCCCAGTCCTCGATCTTCGCCACCTCGGTGTCCACGCCGCTGCGCCGGGCCAGGTCGGCCATGCGCGCGTCCGGCTCGACGCCGAGCACCCGGCAGCCGGCCGCTCGGAACTGCCGGGCCGCGATGCCCGTGCCGCAGCCGACGTCGAGGACGTCCGGCCCGCCCGCGGCGAGCCGCCGCACGAGGGCGTCCGGGTAGCTGGGCCTGGTCCGGTCGTAGCGGTCGGCGTCGGCGCCGAACGACTCCGCCACGTGGCGCTGGTGATGGGGCTCATTCGATAGAGTGGGCATGTGCCCACCATAGTGGGCGCTTGCCCACTCGTCTAGGGGGAGATGCGCGGTGCCGACGGGAGTGGCCCTGCGGGACGTCCGCGAGCAGCTGTTCGACGCCGCCGAGCGGATCCTGCTCCAGGACGGCCCCAGCGCGCTGACCAGCCGGGCGGTCACCGCGGAGGCCGGCGTCGCCAAGGGCGTCCTGCACCGGCACTTCACCGACTTCGACGCCTTCCTGGCCGAGTTCGTCATCGACCGGGTCGGCCGGATGGACCCGCAGGCCGCGGCCCTGCGCGAGTCCGCCGGCACGGGCGCGGTCATCGACAACCTCACCGACGCGCTGGCGGCCCTGTTCGCGTCCGTCGCCGTCGCGATCGTCCCGCTCGTCACCTTCCGGACCCGGCTCCGCGTCCTGCTCCGGCGGACGTGGCCCGCCGGCGTGCCCGTGCTGACGGAGGCCGTGACCATCATCGAGTCCTACCTCGCCGCCGAACGCGATCTGGGCCGCCTCGCGCCGGGCGCCGACGTCGAGACGCTCGCCCCCACCCTCATCGGCGCCGCGCACCTGCTGTTCGCCGACCGCACCGGCCCCCGGCCGGAGCGCGACGCCGTCCGCAAGATGGTGTCCACGGTCATCGGCGGCGCCCTTCACTGACCCCCCGATCCTCCGATCAGGGCAGGAACGGCGCCTGACGGCCCTCGGCCGGCCCGGTGCTCAGCCGCGCAGCCGGGCGTAGACGTCCCCGGAGCGCCCGCGCGGCCTGATGCGCTCCAGCTGCCGCCGCAGCTCGGACGCGTCCAGCCACCGCGGGGCGGCGAACCGCATCGTCTCGACGGGGGAGTAGTTGTACTCGTACGCGCCGAGCTCCTCCACGATGCGCAGCACCTCCAGGGAGGCGTCGTGCGCCGACGGGATGTACTCGAACGACAGCGCGGGCACCGGCTGGGACAGGCCCGCGAGGACGTCCGCCTCGAAGCCCTCGACGTCGATCTTGCAGAAGGCCGGCACGCCGTGCACCGCGATGAGATCGTCCAGCGTGGTCACCTCGACCTCGGCCGACCGGTCCCAGCGGACGCGCGCGAAGCTGCTGTCGGCCGTCACCGACTCGATCCATCCGGGCGACATGGACGACACGGTCGGCGTCGCGCTGGACAGCGCCAGCCGGGCCTTCCCCGGCTTGGCGCCGGCGGCGCCCGGTACGATCACGACGTCCCGGTCGCGCCCGAAGAAGAGCCGCAGGACGCGCAGGCAGTCGGGCTGGGGCTCGACGGCCACCACCCGCGCGCCGAGCCGCCGCCACACCCGCACCCGGCCGCCCACGTGGGCGCCGATGTCGAAGGCGACGTCACCCGCCCCGAGGAACTGCCCGTAGAGGCGCATCGCGCGCCGGTGCTTGCCCGGAACCCCGTAGTACATGACCAGCGAACGAGCGATCCCATAGGCGCGCAGCAGCATCCACCGACCCTACCCCGCCGTCACCCGCGCGAACGGGCGTGCAACAGATTCGGCGGAACGGGCGTCCTGGGTGTGAAAGGAAAGGACGGGCCTTTGGACGACGACGGCGTGACGTACGAGGAATTCGTGGCGGCCCGTGCGCAGGCGCTGCTGCGGTACGGCTACGTCCTCACCGGCAACGCGGACGACGCGGCCGACCTGCTGCAGGAGGGGTTGATCAGGTTGCGCGGGGCCTGGGGACGGGTCGTCAACAAGCACGATCCCGAGGGGTACGTCCGGAAGATCATGTCGCGGCAGCACATCAACATGTGGCGGCGGCGCAGGCGCGAGCACCTCGTCGGGAGCGTGCCGGAACGGCACTACGACGACGGCGGCCTGGAGCGGGCCGAGCACGACCCGCGGCTGTGGGAGGCGCTGACGACGCTCCCGCCGAGGCAGCGCGCGGTGCTGGTGCTGCGCTACTACGAGGACCTGTCCGACGAGGAGATCGCCGGGACGCTCGGCATATCGCGCGGGACGGTGCGCAGCCAGGCCTCCCGCGCGCTCGACAAACTTCGCGCGGACTGGCGGCCGGCCGCCGCGTCCGCCGCGGGAGGGCATCATGACCGATGATCTGGACCGCGCACTGCGCGGCACGCTGTCGACCGCGGCGCGGGAGGCCCCGGGGCTCCCGCCGGAACTGCTGGAGCGCGTCGAGGCGGGCCACCATCGCAGGCGGCGCCGCCGGGCGGCGGCCGCCGGGCTCGCCGTCGCGGTGGCGGTCGCCGGGACCGGTGTCGCCGGCGCCCTGGCGCGCTCGGCGGACGAGGCGGCTCCCGTCGCCGCGGACGGCCGGCTGAAGCCGCTGTCGCCCGCCGACCTCGGAACGCCGGTGAAGGTGCGCGAACGGTGGCCGGACGCCGTCCGGAGCGTCCCCGGCCGGCTGCCGAACGGGCGCGAGCTGCACCCCGTCGAGCTGCTGGGCGACGGCACGCTGGTGGCCGCGACATGGTCGTCCCTCCAGATGCCGGACAAGCTGTGGTCCTACGACCTCGCCGCCGGCGAGGCCCGGACGATCACCGACATCGTGGTCCCGCGCGGATCGAGGATCTACGCGTCCGACTTCACCATCGCGGGGGACCAGGTCGTGTGGTGGCTGTCGTACCGGGCGAAGGGCGGCGACAGGGTCGAGGTCTGGGGCGCGCCGCTCGCGGGCGGCGCGGCGCACAAGATCACCGGGCTGCCGGGGCGGGACGTGTCGACGCTGCTCGCCGAGGAGGACGGCGTCGTCCTGGCGACGAGCGACGGCGTGTACCGGGCGCCGCTCGCGGGAGGCGCGGCCGAGCGGATCCCCGGCACCGAAGGCTTTGAGATCGTGTCCTGGCCGTGGATCGGCTCCCCCGCCTCCCTGAAGGGCGGCGTCGGCTACATCCGGTACCGCACGCTCTGGAACGTGAGCACCGGGGAGCGCCGCAAGGCCCGCCTCGCGCCGTTCAAGGGGGCGTGGACGTGCGGCGTGACCTGGTGCGTCGGCGGCCCCGCGTCCGGGGTCACCTACCACGGCGACGTGAAGACGGCCGTCCAGCGCAGGGACGGGAAGGCCGGCAGGACGCTGCCCGGCGACCGCGTCGGGCCGACACAGCCCCCGATCTACGGGCGGTACCTCGCGTACTTCCCGGAAGGCCCCGCCAAGACGAAGACCCACATCCTGTACGACATCGAGTCGGGCAGGCTGCTCGACACCGGGATACGGCGGACGCACGAGGTGCTGGGCTCCGTGCGGAACAACCAGGACCCGCAGTACTTCCTTGAGGCCGAGGGCGGGACGGTGCTGCTCGACCTGTCGAAGATCCGCTGATCGTGCGGCCGGCCCGTGGCGCGCGGGCCGGCCGCTCCGTTCGATCAGGCCGCCCGATCAGGACGGCGGGAGGCCGAGGGCGCGGGCGATGAGCATGCGCTGCACCTCGGAGGTGCCCTCGCCCACTTCGAGGATCTTGGCGTCGCGGTAGAACCGGCCGACGGCGTACTCGTTCATGAACCCGTAGCCGCCGAAGATCTGCGTGGCGTCGCGGGCGTTGTCCATCGCGGCGTTCGAGGCGACCAGCTTCGCGATCGCCGCCTCCTTCTTGAACGGCTCGCCGCGCAGCATCTTCGCGGCCGCCGCGTAGTAGGCGAGGCGGGAGGTGTGCGCGCGCAGCTCCATGTCGGCGATCTTGAACTGCACGGCCTGGTAGCGGCCGATCTCCTTGCCGAACGCCTGCCGCTCGCGGACGTAGCGCAGGCACTCGTCCACGCAGCCCTGGGCGAGCCCGACCGACAGCGCGGCGATCGCGATGCGGCCCTCGTCCAGGATGCGGAGGAACTGGGCGTAGCCGCGGCCGCGCTCGCCCACCAGGTTCTCGGCCGGGACGCGCACGTCGTCGAAGGACAGCTCGCGCGTGTCGGACGACGACCAGCCCACCTTCGAGTACTTGCGGCCGACGGTGAAGCCCGGGGTGCCGTTCGGGACGATGATCGTGGAGATCTCGTTCTCGCCGGTGTAGGCCGTGACGGTGACGAACGCGGTGATGTCGGTGCCGGAGTTCGTGATGAACGCCTTCGACCCGTTGATCACCCAGGAGTCGCCGTCCAGGCGGGCCGTGGTGCGCATGCCGCCCGGGACGTCGGAGCCGCCGCCCGGCTCGGTCAGCCCGAACGCGGCCAGCTTCTCCCCGGACGTGAGCTGCGGCAGCCACCGCTCCTTCTGCGCGGCGGTGCCGAACCGGTAGATCGGCATCGCGCCGAGCGAGACGCCGGCCTCCAGCGTGATCGCCACGGACGAGTCGACGCGGGCGAGCTCCTCCAGGGCGAGGCAGAGCGCGAAGTAGTCGCCGCCCATGCCGCCGTGCTCCTCGGGGAACGGCAGCCCGAACAGCCCCATCTTGCCCATCGCGGCGACGATCTCGTACGGGAACTCGCCGCGCTCGTACAGGTCGCCGATCACCGGGGCGACGCTCTCGCGGGCGAACCGCTCGACCGTGCGCCGCAGCTCCTCCTGCTCGTCGCTGAGCGTGAAGTCGATCATCAGTGCTACTCCGAATCGGGTGACGGGGACGGTGCGGGGGACGGGGTGGGCGACAGGGCCTGGACCACGCGGGACGGGCTGGGCCGGCCGAGCCGCTCGGCCATCCAGCGGCTGGTGGCGGCGAGCTTGTCGAGGTCGACGCCGGTGTCGATGCCGAGGCCGTTCAGCATCCAGACGAGGTCCTCGGTGGGCAGGTTGCCGGTGGCGCTCTCCGCGTAGGGGCAGCCGCCGAGGCCGCCGGCGGAGGCGTCCACGACGGTGACGCCCGCCCGCAGCGCGGCGAGGGTGTTGGCGAGCGCCTGCCCGTAGGTGTCGTGGAAGTGGACGGCGAGCCGGTCGGGGCCGATGCCCGCCGCGGCCAGCGCCTCGATGAGCGCGGTGACGTGGCCGGGCGTGCCGACGCCGATGGTGTCGCCGAGGCTGAGCTGGGAGCAGCCCATGTCCATCATGCGGGACGCCACGGACACCACCTGCGGGATGGGCACGTCGCCCTCCCACGGGTCGCCGCACACCATCGACACGTAGGCGCGCACCCAGAGGCCCTCGGCGCGGGCGCGCCGCACGACGGGCGCGAACATCGCGAGGGACTCGTCGACGGTCCGGTTGAGGTTGCGGCGCGCGAACGTCTCGGTGGCGCTGCCGAAGACGGCGATCTCGCGGACGCCGTTGGCGAGCGCCCGGTCGAGCCCCCGCTCGTTCGGGACGAGCACCGGGTAGCGCAGCCCGGGCGAGCGCGGCAGGACGTCGAGCAGCTGCTCCGCGTCGGCGAGCTGCGGAACCCACTTGGGGTGGACGAAGCTGGTCGTCTCGATCGTGCGCAGCCCCGCGTCCGCCAGCCGGGTCACGAACTCCGACTTGACGTCGACGGGGACGACCGCCTTCTCGTTCTGCAGGCCGTCCCGCGGCCCGACCTCGTAGATCGTGACCCGCTCGGGAAGCCCGGAAAGCATTACCCGCACTGTCAAGCCTCCTCGATCACGGCCAGCACCGCGTCCAGCGCGACCTGCGCGCCCGCGCGGACCGGCAGCTTCGCCACGACGCCGGCGAGCGGCGCGGTGACGGTGTGCTCCATCTTCATCGCCTCGACGACCACGAGCGCCTGCCCGGCCTCGACCCGGTCGCCCTCGGCAGCCTTGACCGCCAGGACCGTTCCCGGCATGGGGCTGCGCAGCACGCCGTCGCCGGCGGCGGCCGCCGCGGCGCCGCCCTCGGCGCGGACGTGCTCGCTCAGCGCCCACACGTGCCCGCCGCGGCCGAGCCACAGCGTGCCGCCGTCGCGGACGGCCTCGAAGGAGGTCGTCCTTCCACCGTAGGTCAGGGTGAACGGGCCGCTCAGCGCCGCGTCGACCGGTTCGCCGTCGCCGATCGCGACGCGCGCGGACGCGGCCCGGCCCTGCACGCGGACCTCGACCGGGTCGCCGCCGGACGGCGTGATGATCCACGGCGCCCAGGCGTGCGCGCCGGGACGCCAGCCGTCCGGGATGTCCCAGGGGTCGCCGGCGCCGTCCGCGGATTCGAGGGCGCGCATGCGCTCCAGCGCGGCGGCGGCGAGCACCTCCGGCGGGACCGGCCCGCTCGCCGTCAGGTCGTCCAGCGAGCGCTCGACCAGGCCCGTGTCGAGATCGCCCGCGACGACCGAGGGGTGCCGCACCAGCGCGCGCAGGAACGCGACGTTCGTCGGGACGCCCAGCAGCGTGTACCCGGCGAGCGCCCGGTCGAGGCGGTGCAGTGCCTCGGCCCGGTCCGCGCCGTGGACGATCACCTTGGCGAGCATCGGGTCGTAGGAGCCGCCGACCTCGGTGCCGGTGTCGAGCCCAGAGTCGACGCGGACCCCGGCGGGTTCGCCGAGCGCCAGCACGCGCCCGCCGGTGGGCAGGAAGCCGCGGGACGGGTCCTCCGCGTAGACGCGGGCCTCGATGGAGTGCCCGTCGAGGCGGACGTCGTCCTGCGTGAACGGCAGCGGCTCCCCGGCGGCGACCCGGAGCTGGAGCTCGACCAGGTCGAGGCCCGTGACCAGCTCGGTGACCGGGTGCTCCACCTGCAGCCGGGTGTTCATCTCCATGAAGAAGAACTCGCCGGGGCGGTCGGCGGAGACGATGTACTCGACGGTTCCGGCGCCCGCGTATCCGACGGCCCGCGCGGCGGCGACGGCGGCGGCGCCCATGCGCGCGCGGGACTCCTCGTCCAGCAGCGGGGACGGCGCCTCCTCGATGATCTTCTGGTGCCGGCGCTGCAGGCTGCACTCGCGCTCGCCCAGGTGGACGGCGCCGCCGTGCGCGTCCGCGAACACCTGGATCTCGATGTGCCGCGGGTTCTCCACGAAGCGCTCGGCGAGCAGCGTGTCGTCGCCGAACGAGCCGCGCGCCTCGCGGCGGGCGGAGGCGATGGCCTCGGGCAGGTCCGCCGCGTCCCGCACGAGCCGCATGCCCTTCCCGCCGCCCCCGGCGGACGGCTTGAGCAGCACCGGCAGCCCGACCTCCAGCGCGGCGGCCTCCAGTTCGGCGTCCGAGAGACCCGGCTCGTCGCGCCCCGGGACGACGGGGACGCCGGCCGCCGCGACCGTCCGCTTCGCGCGGATCTTGTCGCCCATCGCCTCGATCGCCTCGGCGGGCGGGCCGATGAACACCAGCCCCGCCTCGCCGCACGCCCGCGCGAACGCCGTGTTCTCGGCGAGGAACCCGTACCCGGGGTGGACGGCGGGCGCCCCGGCGGCGCGGGCCGCCGCGATCACCGCCTCGATGTCCAGGTACGACGGGATCAGCAGGGCCTCGTCCGCCTCCCGCACGTGCCGGGCGCCCGCGTCGGCGGCGGTGTGCACCGCCGCGGAGCGGACGCCGAGCCGCCGCAGCGTGCGGAACACGCGGACGGCGATCTCCCCGCGGTTGGCGACCAGGACGCTGTCGAACATCAACACCCTCACATCCGGAAGACGCCGTAGCCGACCGGCTCCAGCGGTGCGTTGGCGGCCACCGACAGCCCGAGCCCCAGCACGCGCCGGGTGTCGAGCGGGTCGATCACCCCGTCGTCCCACAGCCGCGCCGTCGAGTAGTAGGGGTTGCCCTGCGCCTCGTACTGCTCGCGGATCGGCGCCTTGAACCGCTCCTCCTCCTCGGCGGGCCACTCCTCGCCGCGCGCCTCCATCCGGTCGCGGCGGACGGTCGCGAGGACGCTCGCGGCCTGCTCCCCGCCCATGACCGAGATGCGCGCGTTCGGCCACATCCACAGGAACCGGGGCGAGTACGCCCGGCCGCACATCGCGTAGTTGCCGGCGCCGAACGAGCCGCCGATGACGACGGTGAACTTGGGGACGCGGGCGCACGCGACGGCGGTGACCATCTTCGCGCCGTGCTTGGCGATGCCGCCCGCCTCGTACTCGCGGCCGACCATGAACCCGGTGATGTTCTGCAGGAACACCAGCGGGACGCTCCGCCGGTCGCACAGCTCGATGAAGTGCGCGCCCTTCTGCGCGGACTCGCTGAACAGGATGCCGTTGTTCGCGACGATCCCGACCGGGTGCCCGTGGAGGCGGGCGAACCCGGTGACGAGCGTGGCGCCGTACTCCTTCTTGAACTCCTGGAAGCGGCTGCCGTCCACGATCCGGGCGATGACCTCGCGCACGTCGTAGGGGGTGCGCGAGTCGGGCGGGACGATCCCGTACAGCTCGGCCGGGTCGGCGGACGGTTCCTCGGACGGGACGACGTCCCACGGGCGCGGCTCGCGCGGGCCGAGCCCGGCGACGATGTCGCGGACGATCCGCAGCGCGTGCGCGTCGTCCTCGGCGAGGTGGTCGGTGACGCCGGACGTCCGGGAGTGCAGTTCGCCGCCGCCCAGCTCCTCGGCCGTCACGACCTCGCCGGTCGCGGCCTTCACCAGCGGCGGCCCGCCGAGGAAGATCGTCCCCTGGCCGCGCACGATCACGGCCTCGTCGCTCATCGCCGGGACGTACGCGCCGCCCGCCGTGCACGAGCCCAGCACCGCCGCGATCTGCGGGATGCCCTTCCCCGACAGCGTGGCCTGGTTGTAGAAGATGCGGCCGAAGTGCTCGCGGTCGGGGAACACCTCGTCCTGCCGGGGCAGGAACGCGCCGCCCGAGTCGACCAGGTAGACGCACGGGAGCCGGTTCTGCAGCGCCACCTCCTGCGCGCGCAGGTGCTTCTTCACCGTGACGGGGTAGTACGTGCCGCCCTTGACGGTGGCGTCGTTGGCGACGATCACGCACTCGCGGCCGGAGACCCGGCCGACGCCGGTGATGATCCCCGCGCCCGGCGCCTCGCCGCCGTACATGCCGTTCGCGGCCAGCGGCGACAGCTCCAGGAAGGGCGAGCCGGGGTCGAGCAGCGTGTCGACCCGGTCGCGGGGGAGCAGCTTCCCGCGCGCGACGTGCCGCTCGCGGGCCCGCTCCGGCCCGCCGCGCCCGGCCTCGTCGATGCGCTCGCGCAGCTCCGCGACCAGGGCCTCGTTGTGCGCGGCGTTCGCCTTGAACGCCTCGCCCGCGACGTCGGCGCGGGTCCCGATCTCGGGTCCGGCCATGGCCCCCCTCCCGGTTAACGCTCATTAACAATGCTTGTGCAGGGCCGATGTTAACGGCCGTTAACAACTCTAGTCTAGACTGCCCCCATGACCTCCCCACGGGCCGCGGCGCTGGACGGCCCGCCGAACCCGCGCCGCGCCGAGATCCTCGGCGCCGCCGCCGAGCTGTTCGCGCGGCGCGGCTACCACGGCGCGTCCATCGGCGACCTCGGCCGCGCCGTCGGGCTCACCGGCCCCGCCCTGTACCGGCACTTCAGCGGCAAGGAGGCCGTGCTCGCCGAGATGCTCCTCGACATCAGCGAGCGGCTGCTCGCCGAGGGCGTCCGCCGCGCCGCCGACCCCGACCCCGCGCGCGCCCTCGACGCGCTGCTGCGCTGGCACATCGCGTTCGCGCTCGACAACCCGGCGCTGATCACCGTGCACGAGCGGGAACTGGACAACGTGCCCGAGCCGCAGCGGCACCGCGTCCGCCGGCTCCAGCGCGCCTACGTGGAGGAATGGGTCGCCGTCCTGCGCCGGCTCACCCCCGGCCTGCCGGACGACCGGACGCGCGCCGCCGTCCACGCGTGCTTCGGCCTGCTCAACTCCACCCCGCGCAGCGCCACCGGCCTCGACCGCGACGCCATGGGCGACCTCCTGCACGCGATGGCCCGCGCGGCGCTCGAAGGCGTCCGCTAGCAGGACGCCGTGCGCCCGTCCAGCGACCGCTCGACCGCCCGCGCGAACGACTCGGCGTCCGTCCCGGCCCCGTCGAAGATCTTCTGCACGCAGCCGCGGAACGTGCCGGTGAACGTGCTGTAGTGCGGGGTCACCGGGCGCGGCCTGGCCCGCCCGAGCGCGGTCACCACCGCGCGTCCCAGCTGGGTGAGCTGCGCCTGGTCGGGCGTCTCGACCTCGCCCGGTCCGGGCGGCTGCCCGGTGAGGGACGAGCACGCCGCCGCCTTCACGTCGGCGGGGGAGTGGCGGCCGGGGGACAGGCCGAGCGCCGAGTAGCGGCCGGGCGCGAACCCGCCGCAGGAGAACAGCAGGCGCTGGCTGCCCGTCCCGCTCAGGAACTCCACCAGGTCGGCGGCGGCGTCCGGGTTCGGGGAGTGCTTCGACACCGCGAGGTTCTGCCCGCCGAGGACGGTGCTGCCCGGCAGCGCCGTCACCCCGAACCGCAGGCGCGCGCCGTCCCGCATCCGGGGCTCGGACGCCAGCGCCGAGAACGCGTACGGCCAGTTGCGCATCAGCCTCGTCCCGGACGCGAACGCCTCGATGCTCTGCAGCTCCCCGTACCGCCGCGACGCGGCCAGCGGCCCGTGCACGCGCGCCGCGAGCCGGGACAGCGCCGGGTACACCTTCGTCCGCAGGTCGTCCTCGCTCGGCCGAGCCTCCCCGGTGAGCCGCCCGGCGCCGCCGTCGTTCCACACGGCCTCCAGCGCGTTCACCGTCAGCCCCTCGTAGTCGGCGAGCTGCGTCGCGACCTCGGACTGGGCGAGCCCGGGCCACGCGGACG
>NZ_JBIQHY010000155.1:0-14900 GCF_044508335.1 Actinomadura sp. | reverse complement strand
CGGTAGTTGTTGAAGAACGGCGTGTGCCGGCCGCCCTCGTCCTTGGACAGGATGTAGACCTGCGCCTCGAACTCGGTGTGCGGGGTGTTGGTGCCCGGCTTGATGACGCACTGGCCGCGCTCCACCTCCTCGCGCTTGATGCCGCGCAGGAGCAGGCCGACGTTGTCGCCCGCCTGGCCCTGGTCGAGGAGCTTGCGGAACATCTCGACGCCGGTGACGGTGGTCGAGGTGACCTCCGGCTTGATGCCGATGATGTCGACGGTCTCGTTGACGTTCACGACGCCGCGCTCGATGCGGCCGGTCACGACGGTGCCGCGGCCGGTGATCGAGAAGACGTCCTCGATCGGCATCAGGAACGGCTTGTCGGTGTCGCGCACCGGCTCCGGCACGTTCTCGTCGACGGCGTTCATGAGCTCGACGATCGACTCGGACCACTTCTCGTCGCCCTGCAGCGCCTGGAAGGCGGACACGCGCACGACCGGGACGTCGTCGCCCGGGAACTCGTACTCGGAGAGCAGCTCGCGGACCTCGAGCTCGACGAGCTCCAGGATCTCCTCGTCGTCCACCATGTCGCACTTGTTCAGCGCGACGACGATGTAGGGGACGCCGACCTGGCGGGCCAGGAGCACGTGCTCCTTGGTCTGCGGCATCGGGCCGTCGGTGGCGGCGACCACCAGGATGGCGCCGTCCATCTGCGCCGCACCGGTGATCATGTTCTTGATGTAGTCCGCGTGACCCGGGCAGTCCACGTGCGCGTAGTGCCGGGCCTCGGTCTGGTACTCGACGTGCGCGATCGAGATCGTGATGCCGCGCTCGCGCTCCTCCGGCGCCTTGTCGATGTCCTCGAACGGCGTGAAGGGGTTGAGGTCCGGGTACTTGTCGTGGAGCACCTTGGTGATCGCCGCGGTAAGCGTGGTCTTACCGTGGTCGATGTGTCCAATGGTGCCGATGTTCACGTGCGGCTTCGTCCGCTCGAACTTGGCCTTCGCCACTGGTTGCTCCTTGTTGCGATCCTCGGCCGTCTAGACGACCGCTTCGATGTGCGTCCTGTTGATCCGTGGGCAGGCCGGGTGCCTTACCGATGACGGGGAACCTGCTCGGCGGCCCGCCGCCCACCGCCGCACGGGGTGCTGTCGGCGGCGGCGGCCCGGCTTCGCAGATTCCCCATCACTCGCCCCGCGCCTTGGCGATGATCTCCTGCGCGACGTTCGACGGAACCTCGGCGTAGGAGTCGAACTGCATGGTGAAAACAGCCCGGCCCTGGGTCTTGCTGCGCAGATCGCCCACGTAGCCGAACATCTCCGACAGGGGCACGAGCGCCTTGATGACGCGCATGCCGTGCCGCTCGTCCATGGACTGGACCTGACCGCGGCGGCTGTTGAGGTCGCCGATCACGTCGCCCATGTTCTCCTCGGGCGTGGTGACCTCGACCGCCATCATCGGCTCCAGCAGCGTGGGGGCGGCCCGGCGGGCGGCCTCCTTGAACGCCATGGAACCGGCGACCTTGAACGCCATCTCCGAGGAGTCGACCTCGTGGTAGGCGCCGTCCTGCAGGGTGACCTTCACGCCCACCATCGGGTAGCCGGCGAGGACACCGAAATCGGCGGCCTCCTGGCAGCCCGCGTCGACCGACGGGATGTACTCCCGCGGGATGCGGCCGCCGGTGACCTTGTTCTCGAACTCGTAGCCGTCGGACCCGCCGCCCAGCGGCTCCAGGTCGATGATCACGCGGCCGAACTGGCCCGAGCCGCCCGTCTGCTTCTTGTGGGTGTACTCGACCTTCTCGACCTTCTTGGTGATCGTCTCGCGGTAGGCGACCTGCGGCTTGCCGACGTTGGCCTCGACCTTGAACTCGCGCTTCATCCGGTCGACGAGGATCTCCAGGTGGAGCTCGCCCATGCCGGAGATGACGGTCTGGCCCGTGTCCTCCTCGGTGCGGACCTGGAAGGACGGGTCCTCCTCGGCCAGCCGCTGGATCGCGGTGCCCAGCTTCTGCTGGTCGGCCTTCGTCTTCGGCTCGATCGCCACGTGGATGACCGGCGCCGGGAAGTTCATCGACTCGAGGACGATGGGGTCCTTCTCGTCGCACAGCGTCTCACCGGTGGTGGTCTGCTTGAGGCCCATCACCGCGACGATGTCGCCGGCGCCCGCGCGCTCGATCTCGGTGCGCTTGTTGGCGTGCATCCGGTAGATCTTGCCGATGCGCTCCTTGCGCTCCTTGACGGAGTTCAGGACCGCGGTACCGGACTCCAGCACGCCGGAGTAGATGCGCACGAAGGTCAGCTTGCCCAGGTGCGGGTCGCTGGCGATCTTGAAGGCGAGGGCGGAGAACGGCTCGTCCTCGCTCGGCAGCCGCTTGAGCACCTTGTCCTCGTCGCGGACGGCGTGGCCCTCGATGGCCTCGATGTCCAGCGGGGAGGGCAGGTAGCGGACGATCCCGTCCAGCAGCGGCTGGACGCCCTTGTTCTTGAAGGCCGTCCCGCACATGACCGGGGTCAGCTTCGCGGCGACGGTCGCGCGGCGGATGCCGGCGTGGAGCTGCTCGACGGTGGGCTCGTGGCCCTCCAGGTACAGCTCCATGATCTCGTCGTCGTTCTCCGCGAGGGTCTCGACGAGCTTGTCGTGCCACTCGCGCGCCGACTCCAGGTGCGTGTCGGGGATGTCGACCGTGTCGTACATCTCGCCGAGCTTGGCCTCCTCGTTCCAGATGAGGGCCTTCATCCGGACCAGGTCGACGACGCCCTTGAAGTCCGCCTCGGCGCCGATCGGCAGCTGCAGCGGCAGCGGCGTCGCGTTGAGGCGGCTCTCGATCATGTCGACGCAGCGGTGGAACTCCGCGCCGACCCGGTCGAGCTTGTTGACGAAGCACATGCGGGGCACGCCGTAGCGGTCGGCCTGCCGCCACACGGTCTCGGACTGGGGCTCCACGCCGGCGACGCCGTCGAACACCGCGACCGCACCGTCGAGCACCCGCAGGTTGCGCTCCACCTCGACGGTGAAGTCGACGTGCCCCGGGGTGTCGATGATGTTGATCGTGTGATCGGTCTCGTCCACGGACCAGTGGCAGGTGGTCGCGGCGGAGGTGATGGTGATCCCCCGCTCCTGCTCCTGCTCCATCCAGTCCATGGTGGCCGCACCGTCGTGGACCTCACCGATCTTGTAGCTCATCCCCGTGTAGAACAGGATGCGCTCGGTCGTCGTGGTCTTGCCCGCGTCGATATGGGCCATGATCCCGATGTTGCGGACCTTGGCCAGGTCTACACCGGTTTTGGTAGCCACTGTCGTCCTCGCGTCGTCTCGTCGTTGCAGTTCCGCCGGGGTTACCAGCGGTAATGGGCGAAGGCCTTGTTGGACTCCGCCATCTTGTGCGTGTCCTCGCGCTTCTTGACAGACGCGCCAAGACCGTTGCTCGCGTCGAGCAGCTCGTTCATCAGCCGCTCGGTCATGGTCTTCTCGCGGCGCTGCCGGGCGTAGAGCACCAGCCAGCGCAGGGCGAGGGTGGTGCTGCGGGCCGGCCGCACCTCGACGGGGACCTGGTAGGTCGCGCCGCCCACGCGGCGGCTGCGGACCTCCAGGGTCGGCTTCACGTTGTCGAGCGCGCGCTTCAGCGTGACGACCGGGTCGTTGCCGGTCTTCTCGCGGGCGCCCTCGAGTGCGTCGTACACGATGGTCTGCGCGATCGAGCGCTTGCCGTCCAGGAGAACCTTGTTGATGAGCGCGGTGACCAGCGGCGAGTTGTACACCGGGTCAGCGATCAGCTGGCGCTTGCCAGCAGGGCCCTTGCGCGGCATCAGCTCTTCTCCTTCTTCGCGCCGTACTTGCTGCGCGCCTGCTTGCGGTTGCGGACGCCCTGCGTGTCGAGCGAACCGCGGATGATCTTGTACCGAACGCCGGGGAGGTCCTTCACACGGCCGCCGCGCACGAGCACGATCGAGTGCTCCTGCAGGTTGTGGCCGACACCGGGGATGTAGGCCGTGACCTCGATCCCGCTGGTCAGCCGGACACGGGCGACCTTGCGAAGCGCGGAGTTCGGCTTCTTGGGCGTCGTCGTGTAGACGCGCGTGCAGACCCCCCGCCGCTGGGGGCTCTCCTTCAGCGCGGGCGTCTTGTTCTTGGTCACCTTGTCCTGGCGGCCCTTTCGGACCAGCTGCTGGATCGTGGGCACCGCGTCTCCGTCTTCCTCGTACCGAGCCGGTAAGTCCTTTTGCTGCAATCACCACCTCAGGCGAGGCTGTGACCTGCCGGTTTCCCGACCTCTCCGACCCACGCGGTCGGGCGTGTCGTCGCCCCACGGAAATACAACCGCGAGAAACGACACAGACCGCCCGGCCCGTCAAAGGGCCGAATCAAGCCGGGGAGTCGAGCCCCTACCATCCGGCGCGTGCCCGCGGCCCGAAACCGCCGAACCCACCGAGGATGGGAGAGCCTCATCGATGCGGCGCTGGGGCCGGCCGGAGGCCTTGCCAACGCGCACGCATAGCGGCCCGCTCATGGCGGGACCAAGTGAGAAGGTTACCGACCGCCGGGCCAAAGTGCAAAGCGAGCGCGCACCACCGTGCGCGCCCCCGTACCGCGCGGGCCCGCGGGCGGCGGGGAGCCGTCTCCCCGGAGCAGTCAACGACAGAATGCCGACGGATGTTCCCCGCCGGGAGCCTCGGCTCCGGACGGGGGACCCGTCGGCATTGTGTCCCACATCCCCGCTGCTAGGGAAGATGTGGACCGATTTTTACTTCCCGCGCCCGCGCCGCTAGAGGATGAACGCCACGACCAGGACCACGAGGATCACCACGATGGCGACGGCGCCGACGACGAGCCAGAGCGTGTTCTTGCCGCCCTTGCCGCCGTCCGCCCCGTAGGCGGGCTGCTGGCCGTACTGCGGCTGGCCGTACTGACCGGGCTGGCCGTATCCCTGCTGCTGCCCGTACTGCTGCTGCTCGCCCGGCTGGCCGAACTGCTGCCCCGGGGCGGGCTGCTGGCCCGGCTGGCCGTAACCCTGCTGCTGGTACGGCTGGCCGTACGCCTGCTGCTGCTCGGGCTGGCCATAGGCCTGCTGCTGGCCGTAGCCCTGCTGCTGCTCGCCCGGCTGGCCGAACTGCTGCCCCGGGGCGGGCTGCTGGCCCTGGGCGGGCTGCTGCGGCTGCTGCGGGCCCCACTGCTGCCGGCCGATGTCGAGCCGCGTGCTGTCGGCCATGCCGGGCGTCTCGGCGGAGCCCCTCCCCTGGGACGACGCCGACGGGTCGAACGCCTCGGTGGGACGCGCGTCCTCGACGCCGCTCTCACCGGGCGGGGAGTACAGGTCGTCCACGGACGGCGAGGCGCCCGAGGTGGTCGAGCCCGCGCCGAAGCCCGCCTCGGGCGGCGGCACCATCATCGTGCGCTCGTGGTCGGCCTGGCCCTGCTGCGGCCGGCCCTGCCCCTGCTGGGGCGCCTCCGGGGACCACGGCTCGGGCGTGGACGGCGGCGTCGGCGCCTGCCACGGCTCGGCCGGCGGGTCCTGCCGGCGCTCGGGTCCGGTGGCGACCGGGACGTCGGTGCCGGGCGACCAGTGCAGCGTCGCCTGGTCGTCGATCGGGGGCCGCTGCTGCTGCTCGGGCTCGGGCGAGCCGGCGGCGGGCCCGGGCACGATCACGGTCCGGTCGCCGGAGGAGTCCTGCGGCGCGTCCTGCTGCTCGGCGGGCGCGGCGGGCTCGGGCGGCGGGAAGGCGCCGGGCCCGCCGAACTGCTGCTGCCCGTACTGCTGCTGCTCCTGGGGCGCGCCGTGCATCGGCTGCTGCGGGTACGCGGGCTGCTGCGGCGGCTGCTGGCCGTACTGCTGCGGGTCGTACTGCTGCTGCTCGTACTGGGGCGGCTGCCCGTAGCCGCCCGGCTGCGGCGGGCCGTACTGCTGCTGGTCGCCCGGCGGGACGTACTGCTGCGGGTCCTGCGGGGGCGTGAACCCGCCCGGCGCGGGCGGCGGGCCGTAGCCGGCGGGCGGCTGCCCGTACTGCTGCTGCTCCTGGGGGGCGCCGTAGGGCTGCTGGGGCGGCGCCGGAGGCTGCTCGCCGAACTGCGCCATCGGCTGCTCGACCATCGTGGGGGGCGGCGGAGGCGGCGCGGGCCGCTCCTCCTCGCGCGGCTGCTCGGGCTGCGGCGCGGCGCGGCCGCCGAGCTGCGGAGCGCCGAACACCACGGTGCGGTCCCCCAGCGGCCGGGCGGGCGGCTCCTGGCCCTCCGCCGGGCCGGCCTGACCCTCGTCCTCGGGCAACGGCCGCTGCGGTCCCTGCGTACCGTCGTTCTCGGTCATCGTCGGGCTCCTTCAGTGCCGTCGTCCCGGGGCTCCTCAGCTCCCGGAGGCCCGGAGGCGCACGGCGCGCCGCACCGCCTCCGAACCTTCACCCATGTCACCACGTGGCGGTCTTGCCTTGCGTGGGCGTTCTCGTCCACAGCCTGCCCCGATCGCCCGGGGAATCGCAAATCACCACCCCTGATAGACGACGGACGCCCCCCGTCCGTTCCGTGCGGGGGCGTCCGCGCCCGTCTTCCCGTCAGGAGTGCCCGGCGACCGCGTGCGGGCGGTACGGGGCCTCCATCCGCGCGACCTCCTTCTCGTCCAGCTCCAGGCGCTCGGCGGCGATCGCGTCGTCCATGTGAGCGAGTTTCGTCGCTCCCACGATGGGGGCCGTCACTCCGGGACGTCCGAGCAGCCACGCGAGCGCCACCTGCGCCGGCGGCACGCCCCGCTCCGCCGCGACCTCGCGGACGGCGTCGACGACGTCGAAGTCGTCCTCGCTGTAGAGACCGTCACCGAAGGCGTCGTTCCGGGCCCTGACCGTCTTGCGCTCGCCGCCGCGCTCCCTGTTCCCGGCGAGCAGGCCCCGCGCCAGCGGGCTCCACGGGATGAGGCCCACGCCTTGGTCGATGCAGAGCGGGTTCATCTCCCGCTCCTCTTCTCTGTAGACGAGGTTGTAGTGGTTCTGCATCGAGACGAACTTCGTCCAGCCGTGCATCTCGGCGGTGTGCTGCGCCTTGGCGAACTGCCACGCGTACATGCTGGACGCCCCGATGTAGCGCGCCTTGCCCGACTTCACCACGTCGTGCAGCGCCTCCATGGTCTCCTCGATGGGCGTCTCGTAGTCCCACCGGTGGATCTGGTAGAGGTCCACGTAGTCGGTGCCCAGCCGCCGCAGCGAGTCGTCGATGCTCGCCATGATGTGCTTGCGCGACAGGCCCCGCTCGTTCGGCCCGTCCCCCATCGGTATGCAGACCTTGGTGGCGAGCACGTAGTCGTCGCGCCGGGGGAAGAACTTCGGCAGGAGCCGCCCGGTGATCTCCTCGCTGACGCCGCGCGAGTACACGTCGGCGGTGTCGAAGAAGGTCACACCGCCCTCCACGGCCCTCGCGACGATCGGCTCGGCGGCATCCTCGCCCAGCGCCCACTTCCGCAGCGCGGGGTCGCCGTAGCTCATCATCCCGAGGCAGATCCGGGAGACCTTCATGCCCGCCGTGCCGAGACGTACCTGTTCCATGCCTTCTCCTTTCAACGTTCTCCACGGTGCACCGCGACACCGGCTATCACCAGTCCCACCCCGGCGACCTCCGCGGCCGCGGGCACCTGCCGCAGGACCACGAGCCCGGTCACGGTCGCGGTCGCCGGCAGCAGCGACACCATCAGCGCGTAGGTGGCCCGGCTGAGCCGCGCCATGGCCAGCTGGTCGCACACGTACGGGATGACCGACGACGTGACGCCCACGCCGACGCCCGCCGCGAGCAGCGCGGGGTCGTCCAGCACCGGCACGGCCTGCAGGCCGCCGATGGGGAGGACGAACACGGTCGCGGCGACCATCGCCATGGCCAGCCCGTCGATGCCTCCGGCGTCCGACCGGGCCGCCCTGTGCGCCACGACGACGTACAGGGCGAACAGGCCCGCGTTCGCGAAGGCGAAGAAGAACCCGAGCGGCTCTCCCTCAAGCCGCACCTCCGTCAGCACGTACACGCCCGCCACGGCCGCGATGAGCGCCACGATGTTGCGCCTCGTCCTTGCCCCCAGGGCGGCCAGAGCGATCACGGGCAGGAACTCGATCGCCGCCACGGTCGCCAGGGGCAGCCTCGCTATCGCCATATAGAAGGACGAGTTCATGGCCGCGAGCACGGCGCCCCAGAGCAGGATCGTCCGCCGGCCGCCGCCGTTGAACGTCCGCCACGGGCGGCGCCACAGCGCGAACACCGCGACCGCGCTCCAGATGCGGATCCCGGCCACGCCCAGAGGCCCGACCCGGGGGAACAGCAGCACGGCGAACGACGGTCCTAGATAGTGGAAGACCGCGCTCCCGACGAAGTACGTCCAGGGTGGATATGTCATGGCCGTATCGTCGGCCGCTCCGTAAGTTGGAGGAATGGCGAACCGACGGAGCAGGCCGGGCCGCGCCTACGAACCGAAACCGCTGGACGCGACCGACCTCAGAATCCTCACCGAGCTGCAGCGGGACGGCCGCGCGTCGCTCGCCGAGCTCGGCCGCCGGGTGTCGCTGTCCCCCCCGGCCGTCGCCGAGCGCGTGCAGCGCCTGGAGGAGACCGGGGTCATCACCGGCTACCACGCGACCGTCGACCCGACCGCGCTCGGCTTCCCGATCACGATCCTGGTCCGGGTCAACCCGAGCCCGCGGGAGCTGAGCCGCATCCCCAAGATCGCGGACGAGATCCCGCAGATCACCGAGTGCCACCGCATCACCGGCGACGACTGCTTCTTCTTCATCGCCCACCTGCGCGCGGTCGAGGAACTCGAACCGATCCTCGACCGCTTCACCCCGTACGCCCGGACGACGACCTCGATCCTCCAGTCGGCGCCCGTCCCGCGCCGTCCCCTCCCCCTCGGCTGAGGGGCGTCACCCGGAGACCGGCCAGCAGCGCGACGATCGCCCGCTCCGCTTCGGCGCGCGCGGCGCCGCGGTCGGGCGCGTGCGCGATGAGCAGCGCCGCCTCGTTGACGGCGCTGAGGACCAGGTGCGCGAGGACGTCCACCGGCTGCGCCGTCAGGACGTGCTCGTCCATGGCCTGCTGGAGTCCCGCCTTGATGAGGCCCAGCCCGTGGGCGGCCTCGATCTCCCGCCAGGCGGCCCAGCCGAGCACCGCGGGCGCGTCCCGCAGCGCGATCTGGAGCACCTCGGGCTCCTCGCAGATGTCCAGGAACGCGGCCAGGCCGGCGGTCGCGGCCTGCCAGGAATCGGCGGCGGTGCCGATGGCCTCGCCGACCCGGGCGACGAGCTCGGTCTCCACCTGTTCCAGCACCGCCCGGAACAGCTCCTTCTTGTCGCCGAAATGGTGGTGCAGCGCGCCGCGGGTGAGGCCGGCCGCGGCGACGATCTCCTCCGCGGACACGCCGGCGTAGCCGCGCTCGGCGAACAGCCGCCGCGCGGAGGAGACGAGCGCCTCCCGGGTGCGGCGCGCCCGATCCTGCGTCCGGCGCGGGCTCATCGCCGCGGCACCCCCGCGAACTCGGTGATGAGGCCGGCGAGCACCGCCGGCTGGTCCTCGGGGACGAAGGTCGCGGAGTCGGCCACCGGGACGAGCCTGGCGTCGGGGAACAGGTCCGCGAGGCGGCGGGCCAGCGACATCGGGAAGAGCCGGTCGTCCTCCGCCCACGCCAGCAGCACCGGCCGGTCGAAGGCGCCGAACGTCCCGGCCGCGGCGAGCGTGTACCGGCGGTGGACGCCGGCGAGGAAGCGCCGCAGGTCGCGCCGCACACCGCCGTCGGTGCGCGCGGGCCGCAGATACGAGTCCATCACCGGCTCGGGCACCGGCCGCCGGGACAGCCATCCGAAGGTGAACGGCAGCCGCCGGAACATGCGGGGGCGCAGCGCCTGGGCGAGCACCCAGGCGGAGCCCGGCAGCCGCGCGCCGGGCGGGAGGAACCGGAAGATCGGCGGGAAGAACCGCTCCAGTGCGTCGCAGGAGGCGAGGACCACCCGCCCGACCCGTTCCGGGCGCCGTGAGATCAGCACCTGCACCAGGGCGCCGCCGGTGTCGTTGGCCACGAGGGTCGCGTCCGTCAGGTCCAGCGCCTCCAGGAAGTCGGCGATGAGGTCGGCCACTCCCGCCGGGCTCAGGTCGGCGTCCGGCCGCACCGGGATCTCGTGGGACCCCAGCGGCCAGTCGGGGCTCAGGCACCGGTGGCCCGCCCGCGCCACCGCGGGCACCACGTTCCGCCACAGGTCGGCGTTGACCAGCAGGCCGTGCACGAACACCACCGGAGGCCCTTCCCCCGCCTCCCGGTAGGCGAGGACTCCCTGCGGCAACTCGACCTTCTTGGCCTCCCCGAGCGATGCACTGCGCGCCATGCCGTCTCTCCTCTCGGCTCCCCAAAAGCATACATACCGTATGTATGTTTTTCTAGAGGATCGACAGGCAACTCGGGAGGCCGAACCGGGCGCGACGGCTCTTCATCGGAGGTCTACTTTTCCGCAAAGCTGCATCTAAGAGGGGATTTGCCACGGTTGCGGCCCAGGGCGGAAGGGCAGTCTTCGGGCACCAAGTCGGCGGCGGGTTCCGCCGCGACGGGAGGGGGGTTCGCATGACGACCAAGACCGCCCGCGGAACCGCGTCGGCCATGACGCGGCCGCAGACATCGGGATGGCTGGCCTTCGCGGGCACGCTCGCGATGGTGATCGGCGCGTTCAACATCATCGACGGCCTGGTGGGCTTGTTCAAGGACGAGTACTACCTGGTGGGCCAGAACCAGATCCTGGTGTTCGACTACACGACGTGGGGCTGGATCTGGCTGATCCTCGGCATCGTCCAGGTCGGTGTCGGCGCGGCGATCCTCTCCGGGAAGATGTGGGCCCGCGCGGTCGGCGTCTTCTTCGCCGTCGTCGTCGCGATCGGGCACCTGGGGTTCCTGCTGGCGTTCCCGATCTGGTCGGTGCTGACCATCGCCCTGTGCGTCCTGCTGATCTATGCGCTCACCGCCCCGCCGGCCGGCGCCAAGGCCGGCTGACGGCGCCGCGCACCCGATGCGAAGGGGCCCGTCCGGGTTCGGACGGGCCCCTTCGGGTGAGCGGCGGGCTCAGGCGAAAGCGCGGCACTCCACCGCCGCGCGGCGTTCGGTCATGCCCTGCTGGACGGCCGCGGTCACGCACGCCTGCTGCTTCTCATCGAGCTTGGGCTTGCCGCACTCGGTGACGCTCGAGTACGTGCGGCAGTCCTGGCGCGTGCCCTGGTCGTCGGACGGCTGCGCGGCGGCGGCGCTGCCCACTCCGGCGATCCCCGCGAAGGCGGCGATCAGCGCACCGGTCATGACCCTCTTCATCTGGTGTTCTCCCCCGTCGCGTACATCAGGCAACGCCTGCCTTCCTCCCCGGCCCACAGAGCGACAAAACCAGACAAAAGGTCAAGGAAACGGAGATACGCGCAGGTCAAGCTCAGTCCCACCAGAACGACCAGGGGTTCACGCCCCGGATCTCCGCCGCGTACTGGCGCGGCGTCCCCAACCCCTGCTGGACGTTGCCGGAGGCAGAAGCCGAAGCGCTCAGCGGACGCCGGCCGGAAAGAGCCACCTCAGCGCGGGCAGGCACTTGTCGAGATACTTGGCGTGCCCCTCCTGAAGCCCGTAGGCCATGTCCTCCAGGAGGCCGCACCTGGCGTAGAACCCGGCACGCGCTTTGATCTTCCCGGCTTCCCGCGGCCCGGCCTCGTAGCCGCGCAGCGCCAGATCGAGCGCATCGGGGCCGAGGTCGCGGTACAGCAGGCCGAAGTCGCAGGCGGGGTCGGTGATCGCGGCGTCGCTCCAGTCGATGATCCCGGTCACCGTGCCAGTGGCCGGGTCGACGAAGACATGCTCGATCCCCATGTCGTTGTGGGAGAACACCCGATCATGCGCGCCGGACGGCGGCGGAGCGCTCAGGAACGCCTCGACGGCCCCGCGGCGCACCGCCGGCACCGCTTCGCCGATCTCCGAGTAGATCTCCGCCGCCTCCTCCAGCCACACCGCCGCCGGCTCGTCATCGACCTCCACCAGGCCGCCCATCCGCGCGACCGGCAGCGCGTGCAGTGCGCCGAGGAACCTTCCGAGCGCCACGGCGATCGAGTCGGCGTGTGCCGCACGCTGCGCCGGGGCGACGTCGATCAGCGGGACGCCCGGAAGCTTGAAGTAGGCGAGGCAGCCTTCCTCGGCGGCCGTGAGAGCCGGCTCGGGCACCGGCAGCGGCGACACGTCCGAGACGGCGGCGAGAAGCCGGGCCTCTCCGCTCACCCGCGCGGCCCGGCTCGCGGCATCGGGCTCCTTGCCCAGCCGGACGATCAACTCGTCGTTCACCTCGAAGGCGACGTTGTCCTCGCCTTCCCCCAGCAGCACGACGGTTTCTACCCGATAACCGGGCAGATGCACGCTCAGCACATCCCGAACATCTTCCGCGCTCCGCCGTCCCATGCGCCGACTGTAGACACATGCACCGCACGCCAACGACGGCCTCGGCGAGACGCGAAGAGGCCCCTCCCGGGCGGGAGGGGCCTCTTGCGTGTCGTCAGTCAGGGTGTCCGCGAGCCGGGGCGCCGCGGGCGGCGGCGCCCCGGGACGGGACGTCAGCGGTTGTACTGGCCGAAGTCGTACTCCTCCAGCGGCACGGCCTCGCCGGAGCCCTGCCCGAAGGCGTACTCGGCGCCGTCGTCGTAGGACCCGACGGAGTAGACCGCGGCCTTCGCCTCCTCGGTCGGCTCGACCCGGACGTTGCGGTACTGCGGCATGCCGGTACCGGCCGGGATGAGCTTGCCGATGATGACGTTCTCCTTGAGGCCGAGCAGCGGGTCGCTCTTGGCGTGCATCGCGGCCTCGGTGAGCACCCGGGTCGTCTCCTGGAAGGACGCCGCCGACAGCCACGACTCGGTCGCGAGCGAGGCCTTGGTGATGCCCATCAGGACGGGGCGGCCGGCGGCGGGCGTGCCGCCCTCGGCCACGACGTTCCGGTTCGTCTCCTCGAAGATCGGACGCTCGACCAGGTCGCCCGGGAGCAGCTCGGTGTCGCCCGACTCGAGGATGTTCACCCGCTTCAGCATCTGGCGGACGATGATCTCGATGTGCTTGTCGTGGATCGACACGCCCTGCGACCGGTAGACCTCCTGGACCTCCTGGACCAGGTGGAGCTGCACGGCGCGGGGGCCGAGGATGCGCAGCACCTCGTGCGGGTTGATCGCACCCGCGATGAGCTGCTGCCCGACGCCCACGGACTCGCCCTCCTTGACCAGGAGGCGGGACCGCATCGGCACCTGGTAGGCGATCTCGTCGGAGCCGTCGTCCGGGACGATGACGACCTTGCGGGCCTTCTCCGTCTCGTCGATCTTGACGCGGCCGGCGACCTCGCTGATCGGGGCCACGCCCTTGGGGATGCGGGCCTCGAACAGCTCCTGGACGCGCGGCAGGCCGTGCGTGATGTCGCCGCCGGCCACACCGCCGGTGTGGAAGGTGCGCATCGTCAGCTGCGTGCCGGGCTCGCCGATGGACTGCGCGGCGATGATGCCGACGGCCTCGCCGACGTCCACCCGCTTGCCGGTGGCCAGCGAGCGGCCGTAGCAGGCGGCGCAGACGCCGATCTTGGCCTCGCAGACCAGGGCGCTGCGGGTGCGGACCCGCTCCACGCCCGCCTCGACCAGCCGGGTGACGACCGCGTCGGACAGGTCGGTGTCGGCCGGGAAGATGACCGTCCCGTCGACGACGACGTCCTCGGCGATGGTGCGGCCGATCAGGCTGGTCTCCGAGGTGGCCAGCTTGACCAGGGTGCCGTCGGGCAGCCGCTCGGCGACCTCGAACGGGATCGTGCGGTCGGTGCCGCAGTCCTCCTCGCGGACGATGACGTCCTGCGCGACGTCCACCAGGCGGCGGGTCAGGTAACCCGAGTCGGCGGTGCGCAGCGCGGTGTCGGCGAGGCCCTTCCGGGCGCCGTGCGTCGAGATGAAGTACTCGACGACCGACAGCCCCTCGCGGAAGGACGACTTGATCGGGCGCGGGATGGTCTCGCCCTTCGGGTTGGAGACCAGGCCGCGCATGCCGGCGATCTGGCGGAGCTGCAGCGGGTTGCCGCGGGCGCCCGACTGGATCATCATCCAGATCGGGTTGGCCTTCGGGAACGCCTTCTCCATGTCCACCGCGACGTCCGCGGTGGCCTTGTTCCAGATCTCGATGAGCTCCTGCTTGCGCTCGTCGTCGGTGATCAGGCCGCGGTTGAACTCCCGCTGCACCTTCTCGGCGCGCTGCTCGTAGCCGGCCAGGATCTCCTGCTTGTTGGGCGGCGTGATGACGTCGTCGATCGCGATCGTGACACCGGACCTGGTCGCCCAGTGGAACCCGGTGCTCTTGAGCGCGTCGAGCGCGTTGGCGACGGCGACCTTCGGGTACGTCTCCGCCAGCTCGTTGACGATCGCCGAGAGCTGCTTCTTGCCGATCTCGTCGTCCACGAACGGGAAGTCGTCCGGCAGCGTCTCGTTGAACATGGCGCGGCCGAGCGTCGTCTCCAGCCGGTACGGCTGGCCGGGCTCGTAGCCCTCCGGCGCGATCCAGTCGCGCGGCGGCGGGACGTCCTTCAGCCGGATCTGGATCTTGGCCTGGAGGTCCAGCTCGCCGCGGTCGTAGGCCATGATCGCCTCGGCCACGGACCCGAACGCGCGGCCCTCGCCGAGCGCGCCGTCCTTCTGCGTCGTCAGCCAGTACAGGCCGATGACCATGTCCTGGGTGGGCATGGTGACGGGCTTGCCGTCCGACGGCTTCAGGATGTTGTTCGTCGACAGCATCAGGATCCGCGCCTCGGCCTGCGCCTCGGCGGACAGCGGCAGGTGCACCGCCATCTGGTCGCCGTCGAAGTCCGCGTTGAACGCGGTGCAGACCAGCGGGTGGATCTGGATGGCCTTGCCCTCGACCAGCTGCGGCTCGAACGCCTGGA
>NZ_JBIQHY010000035.1:9990-57982 GCF_044508335.1 Actinomadura sp. | reverse complement strand
CGTTGCCGCCGTGGTCGAAGATCATGAAGCGGGTGCTGGTCGTGCCCTGGTCGAGCGCTCCGACGAAGTCGGCCATGACTCTCCCTTTCTGCCGGCGGGGGCGGGACCCCGTCAGGAAACGTCCTTGTCCAACGGCGGCTCGAGCGACTCCGTCACTTCCTCGTCCTCCGGGATGTTACGCCCGATGAGCAGGACGTAGAGGGCGGCGCCGAGCAGGCCGCCGAGCAGGGGCGCCGCGATGGGCACCCAGAAGTACAGGTCCCCGTACTGGTCCCTCCATGCGGTCTCGTATCCGGTGAGGTACTGGGCGAGCCGGGGACCGAGGTCGCGGGCAGGGTTGATCGCGTACCCGGCGGCGGAGCCGAACGCCATCCCGATGGCCACGACGATGAACCCGATGAGGAGCGGGGCCAGGTTCGCCAGCGGCGGCGCGTTGCGCAGGTCGACGAGCGCGAGGACGAGGAACAGCAGGATCGCCGTGCCGATGACCTGGTCGCGGAACGCCCCCCACGTGTGGATCGGCAGCGAGCCGTTGCCGGGCATCGTGGAGAACACGAACTGCGTCTTGGCCGTCAGGCCGGGGTCGAACTTGTTGAGGATCTCGGTGTAGTTCCACCGGACGATCAGCGCGCCCGCGAACGCACCGAGCGTCTGGGCGAAGCAGTACGGCAGCACCTTGCGCCACGGGAAGCCCCAGAAGGCGGCGAACGCGACGGTCACGGCGGGGTTGATGTGCCCGCCGCTGATCCGCGCGGCGGTGTAGACGCCCAGCGTGACCCCGAACCCCCACGCCCAGGCGATGGCGTCGTGGCCGCCGAGGCTGTCCGGCGCGCCGAGCCCGCTCCCCGCGACGACCTGCGCCACGACGCCGACACCGAACAGGATCAGGATCATCGTGCCGGCGAACTCCGCGATCATCTCCCGGACGAGTTCCGGGGCCCACGGCCGTCGCGTCATCGCTCCCCCTCCAGGGTGTGTGAGGCAAGCACAGCCGCCGCGAACGCAAGCACGCCTGACAAGAGCGGTCAACGGGTTGTTGCCGACAATGCCGGCCCCCTGTGCCGTCCATCGCACCCCCGGCCACCAGTCCGCGACTGCGTGATCTTTCCCGGGAGAGATCCGGATACACGGCCGGATCCGCGGTCAGTGGCCGCGGAACGCCTCCTCCAGCCACCAGGCCGGCCGGCCCTTGGTGACCTTCGCGTCCACGACCATCGGGCGGTTCCGCGGGCCCGCCAGCCAGTCGGCCACCGCGGCCAGGTCCCCGGTGCGCCGGACGGTCGCCGCCGCGCAGCCGAAGCCGCGCCCGACGGCGGCCAAGTCCGCCGGCGGGAACGTCACCGTGTCCAGCGGATGCCCGCCGGGCCCGAAGTGGTGCACCTCCGCGCCGTACGCCTCGTCGTCGTAGACCACCACGAGCAGCCCCAGCCCGAGCCGGACGGCGGTCTCCAGCTCCGGGGCCGCCATCAGCGCGCCGCCGTCGCCGAGCGCGGCCACGGTGAGCCGGTCGGGGCGGGCCACGGCGGCGCCGATCGCGGTGGCGAGGCCGAGCCCCACCGACTGGAACGCCTGGGTGAACACGAGCCCGTCGCCGTCGGGGACGTCCAGGAACATCGCGGGATAGCCCATGAAGTTGCCCGAGTCGACGGCGACCGTGCGCTCGCGGGGCAGCATCGCGTCGAGCGCGATCGTCAGCGTCCGCGGGTCAACGCGGGGACCGCCGGGGTCGTCCTCCACGGCCGGGTGCTCCTCGTACGGGACGTCCTGCCAGCGGCCCTCGCGGGCGAGCCGCTCCGCCACCTCGGGCGTCCGGTAGCCGGTCGCCCGGTGCCCGCGGTCCGCCAGTTCGGCGAGCACGGCCCGCGCCGTCTCGGCGGCGTCGCCGATCAGGCCGAGGTCGACCGGGCGGTGCGCGCCGAGCGCGCGGGCGTCCACGTCGACCTGCACGACCTTGGCGTCCGGGCCGACGAGCGCGCCGTGCCGGGTCGTCCACATGTTCAGCGAGCAGCCCCAGCCGACGACCAGGTCGGCGCGGCGGATCAGGTCGGCGGCGGCCGGCGTCGCGAACCCGCCGCTGACGTCCAGGGCGAACGGTTCGCCGGCGAACAGGCCGCGCGCGACGGCCGACGTCGCGGGCAGCGCGCCGCAGCGGGCGGCCAGCTCGGCGAGCGGCTCGCGGGCGCCCGCCAGCCGGGCGCCCCGCCCGGCGACGAACACTGGCCGCCGCGCCGCCTGCAGCGCGTCGGCGAGCCGGGCGACCGCCGCCGCCGGCGGCACCGGCAGCGGCGGGATCTCGGACCGGCCCCGCCGCGGCGCGGCGGACCGGCGCTCGGCCTCGTCCGGCAGCGCGGCGCCCTGCACGTCCAGCGGCAGCCCGAGCAGCACCGTGCGGCGCTCGGCGACCGCGGTCCTGCAGGCGCGCGCCACGTCGTCGAGCGCGGTCTGCGGCGAGTGGACCCGCTCGGGGACGGCGCCGACCGCCGCGGCGATCGCCGCCTGGTCGATCCGGAAGTTGGAGCGGACCGCGGCGGCGGCCACCTCGCCCGCGACGACCAGCAGCGGCGTGCGGCTCTTGGCGGCCTCGGCGATGCCGGTGACGGCGTTGGTGAGGCCGGGCCCCTGGTGGACGGTGAGGACGCCGAGGCCGCCGCTCACCCGCGCGTAGGCGTCCGCCATCGTCGCGGCGCCGCCCTCGTGCCGGGCGGCGACGAACCGGGCGCCGTTGGCGATCATCGCGTTCGTGACGTGGAAGTTGCCGCTGCCGACGACCCCGAAGACGGTGCCGGCGCCGAGCCGGGCGAGGGCCTCCCCCACGGCCTCCGCGACGTTCATCGCTCGATCAGCGCGAGGACGCGGGCGGGGCTGCCGGATCCGCCGACGATCGGCAGCGGCGAGGCGAGCAGCACGGCGCCGCGGACCGGCAGCCGCTCCAGGTTCTGCAGCTGGGTGAGGCCGTACTTGCCGGCGCCGAGGAAGTAGGAGTGGCAGGGGAACGGCGGGTCGAACGCGTGCGCGCCGCCCGCGTCGGTGCCGACGGTCTCCACGCCGAGGCCGATGACGCGGGTCTCCTCGGCGAGCCACCGGGCGCACTCGGCGGAGATCCCCGGCGTGTGGGGGCCGTTCTCGTCGGCGTTGAGGAAGCTCTCCTGGTCGCCGGACCGGGCGTCCCAGCCCGTCCGGTAGAGCAGCCAGCCGCCGTCCGGGAGCGGGCCGTGCCTGTTCTCCCATGCCCGGACGTGGTCGATCTCCAGCAGGAAGTCGGGATCGCCGGCGGCGCGCTCGGACGCGTCCAGCACCACCGCCGGGGCGAGGAGCCGGCCGGGCGGGACCTGCGAGACGTCCTCGCCGTCGCGGCCGGTGGCCCAGTGCACGGGCGCGTCGAAGTGCGTGCCGACGTGCTCGCCGGTCTCGATGTCGTTCCAGTACCACGCGGGGCCGCGGTCGTCGTACCGGCTGATCTCCTTGAGCCGGAACGGCACGGTGTTGGCGAACGGCTCCGGCAGCCGCAGGATCGGAGTCCGCTCCGAGAGGGGCGCGGTCAGGTCGACGATCTCCACCGAGCCGTCGGCGACGGCGGTGAGCAACTGGGCGAGAACGGACATCGTTCCTCCGGGCGCGGGCTGCTGTGGGGGTCGCGGGGGCTCCCCGAACGTACCGCAGATGCCCCTGTTCGGAGGGTCACCCGCCCCAGGCCGCCGGACCGTTCACCCATCCGCACGCCCGGCCGCGGATTTTCGTCGCCGGGCCCATGGACGAGCGCCGGAGGCGCGCTCACCATCGGGGCGGAACCCCGGCCGCCCCGCCCCCCACGGAGGTCCGATGCGCCGCCGACGCTGGACGCTCACCCTCGCACTCGCCACCGCCGCCGCCCTCACCGCTCCCCCGGCGCTCGCCGCCTCCCCGGCGCGGACCCCGGCGGAGGCCCCGCCGCCCGCGCCGCCGACCGCGCCGCCGACCGCGGTCACCGGGAACGCCGCCGGCTTCGACCCGCTGCTCCCCTCGTCGCACCCGGTGGAACTGCGCGAGGCGCCCCGGCCGCTGTCGGTCACCTACACCTACGAAGGGCAGAAGCACACGCTCGACGACTACCTCGCCCGGACGGGGACGCAGGGCTTCGTCGTCCTGGACGGGAACGACATCGTCCTCGAGCGCTACGTCACCGCCGACCGCGACACGCTGTTCCAGTCCTGGTCGATGGCGAAGTCGTTCACCTCGGCCGCGGTCGGCATCGCCCTCGGCGAGGGCTTCATCGACTCGATGGACGACCCGGTCACGAAGTACGTCCCGGAGCTCAGGGGATCGGGATACGACGGCGTCTCCCTGCGGGACCTGCTGCGGATGTCGTCGGGCATCGAGTGGACGGAGACCCGCGACGTCCCGTTCGTGCACGTCGCCGCCAGCCTCGGATACCCGCTGACCGAACTGGCGAAGCAGCGGAGGCGCGGCTGGGAGCCCGGGACGAGGTTCGAGTACACCAGCATGAACTCGTTCGTGCTCTCCTGGGTGGTGGCCGAGGCGACCGGGACGCCCTACCACTCCTACGTCCAGAAGAAGATCTGGGGGCCGGCGGGGATGGCGTCCAAGGCGTACCTCGGCAACGACTCCAACGGCAACAGCATGGGCTACTGCTGCTACTACGCCACCGACCGCGACTTCGCGCGGTTCGGCCTGCTCTACCTGAACGGCGGGAAGGCGAACGGGCGCCGGGTCGTCCCCGCCTCGTGGGTGGCCGAGTCCACGCGCCCGTCCGCCCCCTTCAACCAGGGCTACGGCCTGCAGTGGTGGCTCGGCGCGGACGGCGCGTTCTCCGCCAACGGGCTCGGCGGACAGCTCATCTGGGCGTCGCCCCGCCACCGCGTCGTCATCGTCAAGTCGACGCTCGCCACCCTGTTCGCCGGCGAGGAGACCGACGCCGCGTTCGAGGCGGTCGCCGCCGAGGTCGCCCGGACGCGCGGCTGACCGGCGGATCCCCCGGGCCTGGAACAAATCCGGCGTCCCCGAAGGTTAGGGTCCCCTAAGTACTGTGATCCGCATCATCGGAGGACCGCATGGCGACGGGACCGGCCCGCAGGGGACGCACGCTCCACCGGGGGACGGTGCTGCGCACCGAGCGCCTCACCCCGCACATGATCCGCGTGGTCCTCGGCGGCGCCGGGCTCGCGCAGTTCCGCGCGGGCGAGTTCACCGACCACTACGTGAAGCTGCTGTTCCCGCGGCCGGGCGTCGCCTACCCCGAGCCGTTCGACATGGAGCGGGTGCGCGCCGAGATGCCGCGCGACCAGTGGCCCGGCACCCGCACCTACACCGTCCGGGCGTGGGACGCGGAGGCGCGCGAGCTGACGATCGACTTCGTCCACCACGGCGACAAGGGGCTCGCGGGCCCCTGGGCGGCCGGCGCCCGGCCGGGCGATGAGATCCACTTCAACGGCCCCGGCGGCGCCTACGCGCCGAGCACGGGCGCCGGCTGGCACCTGCTGGCCGGCGACGAGAGCGCCCTCCCCGCGATCGCCGCGTCCCTGGAGCGCATCCCGGACGGCGCCGCCGCCCGGGTCTTCATCGAGGTCGCGGGTCCCGAGGAGGAGCAGAATCTCCGGGCGCCCGCCGGCGCGCAGATCACCTGGCTGCACCGCGGGGCCGGCCAGGTCGGCGACCTGGTCGCCGAGGCCGTCCGGAAGCTGGACTTCCCGGACGGCGAGGTGCACGCCTTCGTCCACGGCGAGGCGGACTTCGTCAAGGTGCTCCGCCGCCATCTCCGCGTCGAGCGCGGCCTGCCCATGGCGCAGCTGTCCATCTCCGGCTACTGGCGCCGGGGCCGCGACGAGGACGGCTGGCAGTCGAGCAAGCGGGAGTGGAACCGCCGGGTCGAGCAGGAGGAGGCCGCGGCCCTCCAGAACTAGCCGGTGCCCCTCGCCCAGGCGGTGCCCCTCGCTCAGGCGCCGGCCCCGTACTAGGCGGTGGCCTGCGCCTGGTCGTCGAGGTCCTCGGGGCCGTCGTCGTCGGCGAAGCCGGGGAGCCAGCGTTCGGCCTCGGCGCGGAAGGGGCCCTCGGTCTCCAGCTGGCAGAGGACGCCGCCGCAGCCGGACAGGGCGCGGCTGACCGCGAGGTACTGCGGCGGGAGGCGGAAGGCGCGGGCGAGCGCGCCGGGCCGCATGTCGGAGGCGAGGCCGAGGCCGCGGGCGGTCTGCTCGCGGAGCCATTCGCGGGAGTAGCGGAAGCGCTCCACGGCGAACGGGGCCGCGTGCGGGGCGACCAGGGCGGCGATCTCGTCCGGGTCGACCTCGGCCTCGGGGACGAGGAAGCCCTCCTCGCAGAGGGCGTCGACGATCTCGTCGGGGTCGCCGAGGGTGCCGATGCGCAGCAGCCGGCCGATCGACCACTGGAGTTCCGCGGGGACGCGGGCGGCGCCGCCGAAGTCCAGGACGCCGAGGCGGCCGTCGTCCAGCAGGCGGAAGTTGCCCGGGTGCGGATCGATGTGGATCATCTCGCAGCGGGCCGGGCCGGACAGCAGGAAGCGGAACAGCAGGAGCCCCGCCCGGTCGCGGGCCTCCTGGCCGCCCTCGGCGATGACCTTGGCGAGCGGGGTGCCGTCCAGCCACTCGGTGACCAGCACGTTGCCGGACTGGGCGACGACGGCGGGGACGGCGAAGTCGGGGTCGCCGGCGTAGGCGTCGTGGAAGGCGGTCTGGGCGCGGGCCTCGTCGACGTAGTCGAGCTCCTTCTCCAGGCGGCGCTTGAGGTCGGCGATGACCGGCTTGACCTCGACGCCGGGGAACAGCGGCGTGAACAGCCGGCTGAGCCGGGAGATCTGGTTGAAGTCGCTCATCAGGGCCTGCGCGGCGCCGGGGTACTGGACCTTGACCGCGACGGTGCGCCCGTCGTGCCAGACGGCCTTGTGGACCTGCCCGATGGACGCGGCCGCGGCCGGGCGGTCGTCGAACTCGGCGAAGAGGCCGCGCCAGTCGCCGCCGAGGCCCTCGGCGAGGACCTGGTGGGTCGTGGCGGCGGGCATCGGGGGCGCCGCCTCCTGGAGGCGGGTGAGGCTGGCGCGGAACGGCCCGGCGATCTCCTCGGGCAGCCCGGCCTCGAAGATCGACAGCAGCTGGCCGACCTTCATCGCGCCGCCCTTCAGCTCGCCGAGCACGGCGAACAGCTGCTCGGCGGTGCGGCGCTGGACCTCCAGCGCGACGGCCTCGGCGGGGCGGCCGAGGGTCCGCTTGCCGAACCCGAGGGCGGTGCGCCCGGCGAAGCCCAGCGGGAGGGTCGCCAGCTTGGCGGTGCGCGTCACCGCGCGGCGGGGGATGTCACTCACGGCCCTGCCGTCCCTCTTTCGACGATGCGTCCAATGACTAAGCCTCTCATGGCGAGCGCATGCCACAAAGCGGTCATCACTCGTCCAATGTTCAGCGTCCGGCCGGGGCGGAAGATTCCCCCGCGCCGGGCCCGCAGGGGCGCAGCAGCAGCTCGACGACCTCCATGGCCTGCTCGATCTCCGGCCGGTTCCCGCCCAGGTAGTGGGCGTACATGAACGAGTCGGCGACCCGGACGATCGCCTGCGCCAGCGTCCGGGTCGGCAGCGGGAGGCGCAGCGCGCCGCGGTCGATCTCCGCCTGCAGCTCGCGGGTCAGCAGCTCGGTCGCGCGGTCCTCGATGGTGCCGGGCATGGTGGCCAGCCGGATGAACAGCCGCGGCTCGCGCTCGGTGAACGCCTTCAGCGGGGCCGCGTTCACGACCGCGCGCATGAAGCGCTCCAGGACGGTGAGGATCCGCTCCGCGCCGCTGCCGCCCACGCCCTTGACCGCCACCTCGTAGGTGCGCTCGGTCATCTCCGCCAGGACCCAGCCGAGGAGCTGCTCGCGGCTGCCGACCCACCGGTAGAGGGTCGCGCGGCCGACGCCGAGCTCGGCGGCCAGCGCGGACATGTCGATCGGCTCGCCCCGCAGGTAGTGCTCGGACGCGGCGGCGAGCGCGGCGGACGGCCCGGTCGGTGGCCGGCCCGGGACGTCCGGGGGAACGGGGCTGCCGCTCATCCGCACAGCATGGCACAGCGCCGGGACCGGACCGGCCGGCAGCTCCTCGCGATCGCGCGACTACCCGGGGTGATCAAGGGGTAGTTCGCTGGTGTGAAGGACAAACATGGGAGTGCCGGACGCAAGGGCCGGCTGCTGATCATCGGTGGGGCGGAGAACCGGACCTGCGGGTCGGGCCCGCTGGAGACGTTCGTCGAGCTGTCCGGGGCCGAGGACGCGCGGATCGTGGTCGTGACGACGGCGACGGAGGTGCCCGAGGAGGTCGCCGAGGAGTACACGGCGGTTTTCGGGCGGCTCGGCGTGCCGTCGGTCCGGGAGCTGCGGCTGCTCGGCCGGGCCGCGGCCGACGACCCGGCGACGCTGCGGGCGCTGGAGGCGGCGACGGGCGTGCTGTTCAGCGGCGGCGACCAGTCGCGGATCCGGACCCTGGTCGGATCGAGGACCAACGAGCTGCTGAAACGCCGGCTGGACCAGGAGGGGCTGGTCATCGCCGGGACGAGCGCGGGCGCGACCGCGATGGGCCACTGGATGATCCTGGGCGGGCACGGCCACGAGGTCGCCGCGTCCAGCGTGAAGGTGGGCCCGGGGCTGGGGCTGCTCGACAACGTGCTGATCGACATGCATTTCAACGAGCGCGGCCGGCTGCCGCGGCTGATGAGCGGCATAGCGCTGGACACCCGCCTGCTCGGCGTGGGGATCGACGAGGACACCGCGATCGTGGTGGGCGACGGCCAGTTCGAGGTCGTCGGGACGGGCGTGGTCACGGTCGTGGACGCCGGGCAGTCCACCATCGCCTACGCCGCCTCCGACGACGAGCCGATGGCGATGTTCGACGTGTCGCTGCACCTGCTGCCGGCCGGCTGCACGTTCCAGATGAACGACAAGCTGCCGGCCATCGGCAACATGCGCGGCCCGGACGAGGAGGACTGAACCGTGCGGCTCGACCATGTGCGCCGCCTGAGCGGCCCGAACGTCTACCTGTCCCGTCCCGTCGCGATCGCGCGCCTCGACCTGCAGGGCCTGGCCGGGCACGAGACGACCGACCATCCCGGCTTCGCCGAGCGGCTGGTGGCGGCGCTGCCGGGCCTGGCGGAGCACCACTGCTCGGCGGGCCGGCCCGGCGGGCTGCTGGACGCGATGGCGCGCGGCACCTATTTCGGCCATGTCACCGAGCACGTCACGCTGGAGCTGTCCGGGCTGATCGGCCGGGAGGTGTTCTTCGGGCGCACCGTCCGGGCGGGCGGCCCCGCCGAGTACGACGTGATCCTGGAGTGCCCGCGGGACGAGCCCGCGAGCAGCGCGGTGGTGGAGCGGCTGATCGCGCTCGCCCTGCGGATCGTGGCCGGCGCGCTCGCCGGCGCGGTGCCCGACGCGTCCGGCGACCTCGCCGAGGTGGCCGCCGCGCACGAGGGCGAGCGCCTCGGGGTGAGCACGGCGGCGCTGGCGCGGGCGGCGCGGGAGCGGGGCGTGCCGGTCCGCCGCGTCGGCGATCTCAACCTGCTGCGGCTCGGGTACGGGCGGTACCGGCGGACGGTGTGGGCGGCGATGACGGACGCCACGTCCGCGATCGGGATGGAGGTCGCGGGCGACAAGCGGCTCGCGCACCGGGTGCTCGCCGACGCGGGCCTGCCCGTCCCGGAGGGCCGGGTCGCGGCGTCGGCGGCGGAGGCCCTGGAGGCGCTGCGCGACATCGGCGGGCCGGTGGTGGTCAAGCCGCTCGCCGGGCACCAGGGCGAGAACGTCCACATCGAGCTGACCGAGCCGCCCGAGGTGGTGGCCGCGTACGCCGCCGCGGCCGGCGACGAGGGCGAGGTGCTCGTCGAGTCCTACATCCCGGGCAAGGACTACCGGGTCCTCGTGGTCGGCGGCCGGGTCTCGGCGGCGGCCGAGCTGACCGCCGCGTGCGTCACCGGCGACGGGGAGGCGACGGTCGAGGCGCTGGTGGAGCGGGTCAACGCCGACCCGGCGCGCGGCGAGGGCCACGACCGGCCGCTGACCCGGCTGGCGCTCGGCCCGACCGAGCTGGCGCTGCTGGCCCGGCAGGGGCACGGCCCCGGCTCGGTGCCCGGCGGCGGGGAGCGGGTGTGGCTGCGCCGGAACGCGAACCTGTCCACGGGCGGCACCAGCCGGGACGTGACCGAAGAGGTGCACCCCGACCTCGCCGCCATGTGCGTGCGGGCCGCGGCGGCCGTCGGCATGGACGTGTGCGGCATCGACCTGCGGCTCCCCGACATCGGCTCGCCGCCGCCCGCCGAGCGCGGCGCCGCCGGGATCCTGGAGGTCAACGCCGCGCCGGGGCTGCGCATGCACCTGGCGCCGCACGAGGGGGCGGGCCGCGACGTCGCCGGCGACGTCCTCGACCTGATGTACCCGGCGGGCACGCCGTCCCGGGTCCCGGTCGTGTCGGTGACGGGCACCAACGGCAAGACGACGACCGTCCGGATGATCGCGCACATGCTGGAGCTGGACGGCCGGCGCACCGGCATGACCAGCACCGAGGGCGTGCACGTGGGCGGGCGGCTCGTCCACCTGTCGGACGCGTCCGGGCCGCGGTCCGCGGAGATGGTGCTCGGCGACCGGTCGGTGGAGGCGGCCGTGCTGGAGACCGCGCGGGGCGGCATCGTCCGGCGCGGCCTCGGCTACGAGCGCGCCGACGTCGCGGTGGTCACCAACGTCACCCGCGACCACCTCGGCACGGACGACACCGAGTCGGTGGACGACCTGCTCGACATCAAGGCGCTGGTCGCCGAGGAGATCCGGCGCGGCGGGCACCTCGTGCTGAACGCCGAGGACGAGGCGTCGGCGAGCCTGGCGGTGCGGCCCGCGGTCCGGCGCCGCGACCCGGTGCTCCGCCTCTTCTCGCTGTCGCCGGACGCGCCCGCCCTCGCGGCGCACCTGCGCGGCGGCGGCCTCGGCTACTGCGTGGCGGACGGCTGGCTGACCGAGGCGCGCGGCGACCGCCGCACCCGGATCCTGCCGGCGGGCGAGGTGGCGGGCGCGTTCGGCGGGCACGCCGCGCACGTCCTCGCCAACGCGCTGGCCGCGTCCGCCGCCGCCCGCGCCCTCGGCGTCCCGGTGGACGTGCTGGCGCGCGCGCTGCGCTCGTTCGACCCGCACACCCGCAACCCCGGCCGGGGCTGCGTGTACCAGGTCGGCGCCAACCCCGTCCTGGTCGACTACGCGCACAACCCGGCGGCGGTCGGGGCGATGGGCGCGTTCGTCGAGCGGCGCTGGGGCGCCGGCGGGGTCGCCGCGGTCACGCTGCCGGGCGACCGGTCCGACGAGCTCGTCGGCGAGACGGCGCGCGCCCTGGCCGGGACGTTCGGCCGCGTCGTCGTCTACGAGGACGAGGACCTGCGCGGCCGCCGCTCGGGCGAGATGACCCGGCTGATCGTCCAGGGGCTGCGGGAGGCGCGCCCGGACGTGCGCCACCACCCGGCGGGCGACCTGAAGGGGGCGCTGACCTCGGCGCTGGACCTGGCCGAGCCGGGCGAGCCGGTGCTGCTGCTGTACGAGAAGCTGGAGCCGGTGACCGAGCTGCTGGAGACCCTGGGCGCCGAGCCGGCCGGCTAGCCGGGCGGGGCCGGCTCCGCGGCGGGCGGGCGCAGCAGGAGGACGCCGGCGGCCAGCAGCACGAGCACCACGATGCCGTCCAGCCAGTAGTGGTTGGCGGTGCCGACCACGACCGCGATCGTCACCGCCGGGTGCAGCAGCCACAGCCAGCGCCACCGTGTCCGGGACGTGACGATGAGCCCGAGCGCGATGACCGCCGCCCAGCCGATGTGCAGGGACGGCATGGCCGCGTACTGGTTGGCGACCGTGTCGGTCTGCGGCGGTCCGTACACGGCCGGGCCGAACTGCGCCGCGGTGTCGATCAGCCCGGTCGCGGGCAGCATCCGCGGCGGGGCGAGCGGCACGAGCAGGTGCAGGACGAGCGCGACGGCGGTCAGGGCCACCATGACGCGGCGGACCCACCGGTAGTGCAGGGGCCGCCGCAGGTAGATCCACAGCAGGAACGCGATCGCCGCCGGGAAGTGCACGTACGCGTAGTAGGAGTTGGCCGCGTGCACGAGGAGCGGGCTCTGCAGCAGGCCGTGCTGGACGCCGGTCTCGCTCGGCAGGAGGACGAGGCGCTCCAGGTGCCACACGCGATGGGCGTTGTCGAACGCCTCCGCGACCCGGCCGTTCGCCAGCAGCCGGCCGAGCTTGTAGACCGTGAACAGCACGGTGATCAGCAGCAGCTCACCGACGGCGTGCGGGCGCCCGCCGGGCCGCCCGCCGCCGGGCGGGTCCGCGGCGGCGGGCCGGAGCGCGGGCCGGCGCAGCCGCGCGAGCGCGCCGGCCGGCCGGGACGGGCGGTCGAGGAGGCTCACGTCGGTGTCCTTCTGTGGGCGGCCGGGCCGGTTCCGGGCCGGGGCGGGTTCCGGCCCGGCGGCCGCCCGCCGGAGTCGGCGAGCGGACTCCGTAGCCTCTCACCTTCGACGTCCGCGGTGGGAACCGCCGCCCGTTCCGGAGGCCACCGCGCGCCGCGGCCGCCTAGCGCCGTCACCGCGCCGGCCGGAAGGACGGCCGTCATGCCGGGAGCCCGGTGCACGGCAGGGCGACGAGCACACGCCGGCGGAACGAGAACCGGCCCGGCCGGTACGGCGGCGTGGCCAACGGGACCCCCAGTCGGTCGTGAAACGCGGACATCTCACCCGTGATCGTCCACGCTAGACCGAACTTGCCCAGACGGTAAAAGTTCAGACGCTGCCAAATCGCGTGACGTACGTCTCACCGCACCGCCGGGACGGGGCGGCCCCTAGAAGATCGGAAGGCCGGTGTAGTTCTCCGCCAGGGACGCCTTGGCCGCCTCCGACGAGGCCACGTAGTCCAGGTGGGACCGCTGGAGGCGCCGCTCGAACTCGCTCGCGGCCGGGTCCACGTGCAGCAGCGTCGTCATCCAGTAGGAGAAGTGCTCGGCCCGCCAGACCCGCCGCAGGCACAGGTCGGAGTAGCCGTCCAGCAGGGTCTCCGAGCCCGAGGCGTACCGCTCGGTGAGCGCCCGCGCCAGGATGATCACGTCGGACACGGCGAGGTTGAGGCCCTTCGCCCCCGTCGGGGGGACGATGTGCCCGGCGTCCCCGGCGAGGAACAGCCGGTCGTGGCGCAGCGGCTCGGCCACGAAGCTGCGCATCGGCGTGACCGACTTGTCGGTGATGGGCCCCTCGTGGAGCTTCCAGCCGTCGTCGGTGGCGAACCGCGTCGCCAGCTCGTCCCAGATCCTGGCGTCGGACCACTCCGCGAGGTCCTCGTCCGGCGAGACCTGCAGGTACAGGCGGCTGACGTACGGGGAGCGCAGGCTGTGCAGCGCGAAGCCGCGGTCGTGGTTGGCGTAGATGAGCTCCTCGGTGGACGGCGGGACGTCGGCGAGGATGCCGAGCCAGGCGAACGGGTACTCCCGCTCGAACGTCCGCAGGCCGGGCACCGCCGGGCGGCTGACGCCGTGGAACCCGTCGCAGCCGGCGATGTAGTCGCAGTCGAGGGTGTGCGTCGCCCCGCCGCTGCGGAACGTGACGCTCGGCGCGGACGGGTCCAGGCTCACGGCCTCGGCCTCGAAGCGCACGTCGCCGCCGTCCGCGAGCCGCCGCGCGACGAGGTCCTTGACGATCTCGGTCTGCGCGTAGACGGTGACCGTCCGGCCGGTCAGGTCGGTCAGCGGCACGCGGTGCCCCGCGCCGCCGAACCGCAGCTCCAGCCCGTGGTGGACGAGGCCCTCGCGGTCGAGCCGCTCGCCGACGCCGCTCTCGCGCAGGATGTCGGTCGTGCCCTGCTCCAGCATCCCGGCCCGCTGCCGATGCTCCACGTAGTCGCGGTCCCGGCTCTCCAGGACCACCGAGTCGATCCCCTGCAGGTGCAGCAGGTGGGACAGCAGCAGTCCGGCGGGGCCGCCGCCGATGATCGCGACCTGGGTACGCATCGAGCCTCCTCGTCGTCGGTTCACCCGGCGATGCTGGCGTGCATCGCCGCAGGTTCAAGCACCGGTCTTCCGCTCACCGGAAAAGAAGTCCGGATCGCCGCGCCAGTGCGCGGCGACGTCCCGGGACAGGGCGCGCGCCGCCGTCTTCAGCGGCGGCAGCAGCCGCCGCAGGTCCGCGCCGCGCGTGCCCGCGACCAGCGAGAGCGCCGCGACCACCTCGCCCGCGCCGTCCCGCACCGGCGCGCCGACCGACGAGGCGCCCAGCGTCATCTCGTCCCGGGTGAGCGCGTAGCCGGTGCGGCGGACCTGCTCCAGGTCGCGGCGCAGCTTCTCCGGGTCGGTGATGGACCGCACCGCGTACCGGGCCAGCTCCCCGGCCAGGACCTGCTCCCGCACGTCCGGCGGCGCGTACGCCAGCAGCACCTTGCCGACGCCGGTGGTGTGCAGCGGCAGCATCGCGCCGACCTGCGTGACGACCGGCACCGAGCGGGTGCCGCGCAGCCGCTCGACGATCAGCACGCGGTCCTCGCGCAGCACGCCGAGCTGCACGTTGTCGTGCGTGGCCTCGTACAGGTCCTCCATGTGCGGCAGCGCCAGCTCCCGCAGCCCGGTGACGGCCGGGGCCTGGCTGCCGATGCGCCACAGCCGGGTGCCGATGCGGTACGTGCCGTCCGGGACCCGCTCCAGGAACCCGCCCGCGGCCAGCTCGCCGACGAGCCGGTGCCCGGTCGCCAGCGGCAGCCCGGAGCGGCGGCAGATCTCGCTGAGGTTGAGGCGGACGCCGCCCTGAGCGAAGGCGTTCAGGATGGCCATCACCTTGCCCGCCACGCTCACCGGCCGCGCGCGCTCCGCCATGTCACTCTGTCACTCCGGGTCCGTCCAGCTCGCCTAGTACCCGCTGGGCGACGGCGAAGGCCGAGTTCGCCGCGGGGACTCCACAATAGATCGCCGTCTGCAGGAGCACCTCTTTGATCTCCTCGTGCGTCAGCCCGTTGCGGACGGCGGCGCGCACGTGCATCGCGAGCTCCTCCAGGTGGCCGCCGGCGACCATCGCGGTGAGCGTGATGCAGCTGCGGGTCCTGCGGTCGAGGCCGGGCCGGCTCCAGATCTCGCCCCACGCGTACCGGGTGATCATGTCCTGGAAGTCGGCGGTGAAGCCGTCCTTGCGGGCCTCGGCGCGGTCGACGTGGGCGTCGCCGAGCACCTCGCGGCGCGTCCGCATGCCCTGCGCGTGCCGCTCCCCGTCGGTCATGCGCTCGGCGCTCATCTGCCGTGTCCCTTCCACGTGCGGTCGAGGTGCGCGGTGATCTCCCTGGTCACCGCGGAGGGCCGCTCGACGTTGGCCAGGTGCCCGGCGCCCTCGACGACGGTCAGCCGGGCGCCGGGGATGCCTTCGGCCAGCCGGTCGGCGTGGCCCCGCGGCGGCGTGGGGCCGTCCTGCGCCCCGGCGATCACCAGGGTCGGCGCGGAGATCGCGCCGAGCCGCGCGGTGGCGTCGAATCCGGCGAGGGCGTCGCAGCAGGCCGCGTAGCCCTCCGGGTCGGTCGCGCGGAGCATCGCGGTGTAGGTCTCCGCGCGGGTGAAGGCGGGGGTGAACCAGCGGCCCGCGGCCGAGTCGGCCACCGGGCCGACGCCCTCGCGGCGGACGAGCGCGGCGCGCTCCCGCCACGCCCCCGGGTCGCCGAAGCGGGGGGACGTGCAGCACAGGACCAGGCTGGCGACGCGGTCCGGGGCGCGCAGGGCGAGCGCGGTGCCGATCGCGCCGCCGAGCGACACTCCGGCGTAGGCGGCGCGCTCGGCGCCGAGGCCGTCCAGCAGGGCGGCGACGCCGCCGGCGAGGTCGTCGACGGTGAACGGGCCGTCGGGCGCCGGCGCGCCGCCGTGGCCGGGCAGGTCGAAGCGCAGGACGCGCCAGGCGCGGGTCAGCGCGGGCAGCTGCGGCAGCCACAGGTCCGCGGACGTGCCGAGGGACGGGCCGAGGACGACGAGCGGCGCTTCCTCGGGGCCGTCGAGCCGGTACCGCGGCGTGATGTCCGTCCGTGTCACCGCCGGCTCCTCCGGTAGGCGTCCAGGGCCCGGTCCACCAGGACGGCGGCGTTGCCCGGCCCCGGGTCGCCGCCGAGCACGTCCAGCAGGTCGCCGAGGCCGGCGCGCATCGACTCGGTGGAGACCTCCAGGCCGTCCAGCAGCTCGGCGGCCGTCTCGGCGGCGCCGCCGGTGAGGCGCAGGCACTCGCGCAGCGGCTGCCACTCGGCGTGCCACTCCCCCGCCGGCCGCTCCTGCGGCGCGGCCTGCGCGGCGAGGATCACCTGCGTCTGCGCCGGGACCTGCAGCGCGGCCGAGCGGATCAGGGCGGACAGCGCCGGGTTGCGCTTGTGCGGCATCGACGACGAGCCGCCCCGGCCGGGGCCCGCGGCCTCGGCGGCCTCGCCCACCTCGCTCTGCGACAGCAGCCACACGTCCGTGGCGATCTTGCCCAGCGCGCCGGCGGTGACGGCCAGCGCCGCCGCGAGGCCGGCGACGGGCGCCCGGCGGGTGTGCCAGGGCAGGACCGGGCGGTCCAGGCCCGTCTCCTCGGCGTAGGCGGCGACGAGGTCGAGGGCCCGGTCGCCGAAGGCGTCCAGCGTCCCGGCGGGGCCGCCGAGCTGCACCGGAAGCGGCACGGCGGCCAGGCCCGCGCGGGCGTCCAGGCAGCCCATCAGCCAGTTCGCGGCCTTGGCGCCGAACGTCGTCGGCAGCGCCTGCCGGCCGAGCGTGCGGGCCGCCGTGGGGGTGTCGCGGTACCGCTCCGCGAGCCCGGCCAGGGCGTCCAGCGCCCGGTCGAGGTGGGCGAGCACGACGCGCCTGGCCCGCGCCGCGACGAGCATCGCGCCGGTGTCGGCGATGTCCTGGCTGGTGGCGCCCCTGTGCACGTGCTCACCGGCGGCTCCGGCGAGGGCGCGCAGGTCGGCCACCAGCGGCACGACCGGAGTGCCGGAGCCGCGGGCCCGGCGGGCGACCGCGACGAGGTCGAACCGGCCGGGGACGGCGGCGGCCGTGATCGCCTCGGCCGCCGCCGCCGGGATGATCCCCAGGCGGGCCTGCGCGCGGGCGAGCGCCGCCTCGGCGTCCAGCATCGCGGTCAGGTAGGCGGGGTCGCCCGTGGCGGCCTCCGCCTCCGTCCCGGCCCGGACCGGCGACAGCAGGCCCGCGTCGGGGCCCGGCCCGCCGCAGGGCTCGTCAGTAGGCAAGGAAGACCGTCTCTCCTTCCCCTTGCAGCCGGATGTCGAAACGGTACTCGCGCTCGCCCGCCCGCTCGGCGACCAGGGTCGCGCGGCGGCCCTCCGGGACCTCCGCGAGCAGCGGGTCGGCGGCGTGCACCGCCTCGTCCTCGGGGAAGTACAGCCGGGTGAAGACGGGCTTGAGCAGGCCGCGGGCGAAGACGAGCACGGCGATGTAGGGGGCGCCGGCGCCGGACGCGCCCGGCTTGACGGTGCTGAACCAGTAGCCGCCGTCGGCGTCGGTGCCGCACCGGCCGAAGCCGGAGAACCCGTGCCCGGCCCGGACCAGGCCGCCGGGGCGCCGCGGGATCGCGCCGTCCCCGTCGGGCTGCCAGATCTCCAGGAGCGCGTCGGGCACCGGCTCGCCCGCGCCGTCGAGGACCCGCCCGCGCACCTGGATCGCGTCCGGCCGCCAGGGCGGCACGACCTCCGGGCCCGCCGCGTAGGGCAGCGCGAAGCCGAAGAACGGGCCGACCGTCTGGGACGGCGTGGCGGGTGACGGGGTGAGTGAGGGAGTGCTCATCAGGTCTCCATCGGGGTGTCGCCGAGAACGATGTCCCACTGGTATCCGAGCGCCCATTCCGGCTTGGTGATCTCCATGTCGAACCGGGAGATCAGCTTCTGCCGGTCCTTCTCGTCCGGGATCGACTGGAAGATCGGGTCGTAGGCGAACAGCGGGTCGTCGGGGAAGTACATCTGCGTGACGAGCCGCTGGGTGAACGCGGTGCCGAACACCGAGAAGTGGATGTGCGCGGGCCGCCACGCGTTGTGGTGGTTGCCCCACGGGTAGGCGCCCGGCTTGATCGTGATGAACCGGTAGCGGCCGTCGTCGTCGGTGAGGCAGCGCCCGGCGCCGGTGAAGTTCGGGTCGAGCGGCGCCGGGTGGATGTCGCCGAGGTGGTTGTACCGGCCGGCCGCGTTGGCCTGCCAGATCTCCACGAGCGCGCCCCGCACCGGCCGGCCGCCGCTGTCCAGCACCCGCCCGGTCACGATGATCCGCTGCCCCTGGGGCTCCCCGGAGTGCTGGACGGTGAGGTCCTCGTCCAGCCGGCCGAGCTCCTGGTGCCCGAAGACCGGCGAGGTCAGCTCGACGCTGTCCGGGCCGAGTTTCGGCATGATCAGTTCCTGCTTCGGGGCTCTGAGCACGGTGCTCTTGTAGCCCGGGTACAGGTACGGGGGGTGGGTCATGCGCTCATCCCTCATTCCCACGTCGCGGACACTCCCCACCACCCTGGCAGGCCATGCCGGAGGAGCCGCAGGCGGGTTTCCGCTCACTGGAAGAGCGGGAGGCCGATCAGAGGTGTTCGGCCAGCCCGAACAGCGGGAACAGGCTGGTGTCGAAGAACACCGAGACGTGCGAGACGCCCTCCGGGGTGACGCTCAGGACCTGCAGCTGGAACGCGCGGAGCACGCCCTCCTCGTCGCGCTTGTAGAGCCCGAACGCCGGCTGCCCGTTGGCGGCCGCCGGGACCATCCGGATGTCGCCCGGGCCGGGCCGGCACTGGGCGATGATGAGCCGCACGACGTGCTCGGCGCCGACGAACCACTCGGGGAACGGCGGCATCTCCCAGACGACGTCCTTCTTGAACAGCTCGATGAGGCCGGTGATGTCGGCGTCCTCGAACGCCTTGGCGTACCGCTCCAGGAGGTCGCGCTGCCCGGGGTCGGTGGGCTCGACCAGCTCGTCCCGCATGGGGGCGTCCTGCTCCAGCTGCGCCCGCGCCCGCTGCAGCGCGCTGTTGACCGCCGCCGTCGAGGTGCCGAGCAGCTCGGCGACCTCGGCGGCGCGCCACTTGAGGACGTCCCGCAGGATCAGCACCACGCGCTGCTTGGCGGGCAGGTGCTGCAGCGCCGCGACGAACGCCAGCCGGGTGCTCTCCCGGGCGGCGACGATCGTGGCGGGGTCGGCGGCGTCGGCGCCGAGGACGGCGTCGGGCGCCGGCTCCAGCCACGGCACCTCCGGCGAGGCCACCACGGGCCGCTCCGGGTCGTCGCTCGGCGCGCCCAGCCCGGACGGCATCGGCCGCCTGCCGCGCTGGTCGATCGCGGTCAGGCACACGTTCGTGGCGATCCGGTACAGCCACGTCCGCAGCGACGACCGGCCCTCGAAGTCGCCGTAGGAGCGCCACGCCCGCAGGTAGGTCTCCTGCACCAGGTCCTCGGCGTCGTGGATGGACCCGAGCATCCGGTAGCAGTGCGCCAGCAGCTCCCGACGGTAGGGATCGGCGAGTTCCTGGAAGTCGCGGTCTGATTCGATCGTGGTGTTCGCCATGGTGATCGTCACCTTCGTTCGGCGGCATCGCTCCGTCGGCGCGGCCGGCGGGCCCCGTCGCCCCCGACCGTAGGAGACCCCACCGACAGAACGCGTGCATTCCGGATCCTACGCGCCCGCCTCTCCGGTGTCCCCGCTCGCGGCCCCGCCGCGGGCGGGGCTCACCCGAGCAGGGAGGCGAGCAGGCCGCGGGCGTCGTCCGCGGACTCCCGGTCCCCGGTCCTGGCGCAGACGGCGGCCGCCCGCGCCAGGTGCGCGCGCGCCTCGCCGGGGCGGCCGAGCGCGAGCTGGATCCGGCCGGCCAGCAGCAGGCTGCGGCCGCGCCCCCACCGGTCGCCGATGGCGACCTGGATCTCCAGCGCGTCGAGCGCGTGCCGCAGGGCCTGCTCGTGCTCACCCGCCTGGGCGTGGACGCGGGCGATGTTGTCGAGGGTGTCGGCGGTGCCGCGGCGGTCGTCGATCTCATACCGGATGGCCAGCGCCCGGCGGCCCTGGTCGAGCGCCTCGGCGGTCTCGCCGAGCCGCCGCATGAGGCGCGACAGGGTGTTCAGGCTGTCGCCCTCGCCGCGCCGGTCGCCGATCTCCCGGCGCAGCGCGAGGGCCTGCGTGACGAGCTCCAGCGCGTCGGCGAAGCGCCCGGCGTTGCGGTGCACGCGGGCGAGCAGGTCGAGGATCTCGCCCTCCCCGTGCCGGTCGGCGTTCTCCCGGTGGAGCCGCAGCGCGTCCAGCCCGGCGGCGAGCGCGGCGGCCTCGTCGCCGAGCCGCCACCGCGCGTGCGCGAGGGTGCCGAGGCTGTCGGCCTCGCCGCGCCGGTCGCCGATCTCCCGGTACAGGGCCAGTGCCCGCTCGGCGAGGCCCACGGCGACCTCGTTGCGGCCGAGCCTGCGGTGGTTGCGCGACAGGGTGGCCAGGCTCTCGGCCTGGCCGTGCCGGTCGTCGGTCTCGGTGCGGATGCGCAGCGCGGCGCCGGCGTGCCGCAGCGCCTTGCGGTAGCGGGCCATGCAGTAGCAGACGCGCGCGAGGCCGTCGCGGGCCGCGCTCTCGCCGTCGAGGTCGCCGATCTCCCGCAGGATCGCGATGGCCTTGCGGGAGTGCCGGACGGCGGCGCGGAACGCGGCCTGGTGGCAGCACACGTCCGCGAGCAGCGTCCGGGTCCGGCCCTCCGCGGCGAGGTCGCCGATCTCCCGCTCGATGCGCAGCGCCTCCTTCAGGACGCGCCGGGCCGCCGGGTACTGCGCCAGCCGGCGGCGGACCCGGCCGATCGCCTCCAGCGTCTCCGCCTCCCCGTAGCGGTCGCCGGTCGCCCGCTGCAGCCGCAGGGCCTCGGCGAGGTGCGCGAGCGCCGCGTCGTGCCGGCCCAGCTCGCCCTGCAGCCGGCCGATGAGCGTGAGCGCCTCCGCCTCGCCCGTCCGGTCGTCCATCTCCCGCTTGGCCTCCAGGACCTCCAGGGCGGTCCGCAGCGCCCGGCCGTACCTGGCCTGCCTGCGGTCGATGTGCGCGAGGGTGAGCAGGTCGTCGGTCTCGCCGTGCCGGTCCCCGGTGCGCCGGCAGATCTCCAGGGACTCCTGGGCGCACTCCCGGGCCCGCGCGTAGCGGGCGGTGCGCGCGTGGATGCGGGCGAGGACGTACAGCGCGCCGCTGGCCCCGGCGAGGTCGCCGATCTCCCGCTGGATCGCCAGGGCCTCCCGCGCGCGGGAGAGGGCCTCGTCGTAGCGGCTCTGGTGCCAGCGGACGAGCGCCAGCTTGGCGATGCTCTCGGCGACGCCGCGCCGGTCGCCGATCTCGCGGCGGATCCGCAGCGACTCCTCGGCGTGCCGGGCGGCCTCCGGGTACCGGCTCGTGCGGATGCCGAGGCGGGCGAGGACGTCCAGCGTCACGCTCTGGCCCGGCCGGTCGCCGGTCTCGCACTGGAGGCGCATCGCGGCGGTGGCGTGCCGCAGCGCGGCCCCGTGGTCGCCCATCCGGCACTGGATCCTGGCGATGGTGGCGAGGCTCGCGCCCTGGGCGATCCGCTCGCCGCCGCCGACGCCGGCCCGGGCGTGGTTGGCGAGGGCGGCGAAGGCGTGGCCGAGGGCCTCGCCGTACCGGCCGGCGCTGCGCTCGATCTCGGCGAGGTTGGTCAGCGTCTTGCCGAGGCCGTACCCGGCCTTCATCCTGCGCTGGAGGGCGAGGGCCCGCTCCACGTCGCGGCGGGCGTCGGCGTGCCGGCCGAGCCGCCGCTCCACCAGGGCGACGAGGTTGAGCGCCGACGCGACGCCGTGCTCGTCCCGGATCCGCCTCCGGATGGCCAGGGCGGCCCGCGCGTGCCGGATGGCCAGCTCGTACCGCCCGGAGTCGTGGTGGAACTGGGCGATGGTGCACAGCGCCTCGGCCTCCCCGTACTGGTCGCCGACGTCCCGGCAGATGCGCAGCGCGCGGGTCGCGTCCTCGAAGGCGGCCGGGCGGTCCCCCAGGTTCTCGCGGACGCGCGCCCGGCTGATCAGGCTGGCGGCGACGCCGGTGAGGTCGCCGACGTCCTCCCGGATGCGCACCGCGTCGTCGGCGCGGGCGAGCGCCTCGGCGAGCCGGCCGCTGCGCCGCAGCGTGCGGGACATGCCGTCCAGGACCTCGCCCTGGCCGCGCCGGTCGCCGAGCCGCTCGCGGACGGCGAGCGCCCGCCGGGCGTAGCGCAGCGCCAGGTCGACGCGGCCGAGGCGGCGCAGGATCCGGGAGATCAGCTCCAGCGCCTCGGACTCGCCGGCGCCGGCCCGCAGCTCCCGGTGCAGGCGCAGCGACTCGCGGGCGTGGCGCAGCGCGGTGCGGTAGTGCGCGAGCCTCCAGTGCACCTGCGCGATCTGCGCCAGCGCCTGCCCGGCGCCGTGCCGGTCGCCCTCCCGGGTCAGGATCTCCAGCGCGCGCTCGCCGAAGCCGAGGGCCTCCTCGTTGCGGCAGCACAGCCGCTCCGCGCGCGAGCGCGTGTTGAGCGCCCAGCCCGCCCGGCGGTGGTCGCCGAGCTCGGTGAAGATCTCGTACGCCGCCTTGGCGTCCGCACCGGCCTCGGCGTGGTTGCCGCGGTCGCAGTGCACGACGGCGAGCTGGTCGAGCATCAGCGCCTCGGAGTGCCGGTCCCCGGCGGCCCGCGCCGCGGCGAGGCCGAGCCGGTGCACCTCCAGGTTGTCGGCGCCGTGCTTGTCCCGCCGCAGCAGGTGGAACAGCGCGTCGGCGAACCGCCAGGCGAGCGCGGGCTCGCCGCGCTCGGCCGCCCGCCGCGCCATCGCCACGACGGCGGCCCGCTCCGCCTCGAACCAGGCGAGGGCCCGCTCGGCGGCGGCCGGGGACAGCGGCTCCGCCGCGCACGCGGGGCCGGTCGCCGACGGCGCGATCGCCGCCGCGGCCTCGCGGACGCGGGTCAGGTACCAGCCGAGCAGCCGCCGGGCCGCGGGGCCGGCCGCCGCGCCGTCCTCGCGGGCGAGCCGCTCGGCCGCGTACTCGCTGAGCAGCTCGTGCAGGCGGAACCGGCCGACGGTCCCGGGCTCGACGAGGTGGCGGCGGACGAGGCCGCGCAGCAGCCGGCGCGCCTCCGGGACGGGCACGCCGAGCAGCGCGGCGAGGCTCTCTGCGCCGAAGTCGTAGCCGTGCAGGAGGCCGAGCATCCGGAAGACGCCCTGCTCGCGGGGGGGCAGGCCGTCGTAGGACAGGTCGAAGGCGGGCCGGATGGCGAGGCCCGCGTCGCCGTCGAGGGCGAGCACGTCGAGCCGGCCGCCGCAGGTCAGCTCGTCCACCACGGCGGCGACCGAGTCGAACGGCCCGGCGGCGAGCCCGACCACCGCGATGCGGATGGCGAGCGGCAGCCGGCCGCACGAGTCGGCGAGGTCGGCGACCGCGTCCGGCTCCCGCTCCCCGCGGTCGCCGCCGAGCAGCCGGGCGACGAGCTCGCACGACTCGTCCGTGGTGAGCGGGGCGACCGGGACCGACACGGCGCCGAACCGGGCGTCGAGGCCCTCCAGCCGGGTGCGGCCGGTCACCACGACCAGGCAGCCGGGACCGCCCGGCACCAGCGGGACGATCTGGCCGGCGTCCGCGGCGTTGTCGAGCACCACGAGGACGCGGCGCTCGGCGACCAGGGAGCGGAACAGCGCGGCCCGGCGCGCCTCGTCCGCCGGGATGTCGCCGGCCGCGACGCCGAGGTCGCAGAGCAGCCGGAACAGCGCCCGGGCGGGCGTCGCCGCGGTCCGCCGGGACAGCCCGTGCAGGTCGAGGAAGATGTGCTCGTCGAAGCGGCCCGCGTTGCGGTGCGCCCAGTGCAGCACCAGCGACGTCTTGCCGACGCCGGCCATGCCGTGGATGTGCACCACGGTCGCCGAGCCGCGGCCGCCGGACGAGGCGAGCGCCTCGTCCATCGCGGCGAGCTCCCGCTCGCGGCCGACGAAGTCGCGGGGCGCCGCGGGCAGCTGCCGGACGGGCGGCGCGAACCGGGGCGCCGCCTGGTGGACGATCTTGTCTCCGGCGACGATGTCGCCGTCGGCGTGCACGGTGTCGTGGAAGTGCGCCGCCGCCCCGTCCGCCGGGGGGCGCCGGCGCCGCGCGAGGCCCGCCGCGCCGCCGCCCCCGTCCGGGCCGCCGGACGCTCCCCCGCCGAACCCCTCGCCGTCGAATGCGTGCTCTCTCGTCATGGCCGGGTGCCGCCTTCACCTGTCATGATCGGGGTCGTTTCCAGGAGAACCCCCGGGCGCGGCCCGCACAACGCCTCGTCCAATGCCCGTACAAGGCCGTACGCGGCCGGGCACGGCGCCCGGTCCCGCTGCGGCGCGGCGCCGCGACGGACGGTGAGGAACCCCGGGAAAACCCGGAAATCGAACTAAATGTCCGCATTTATGTCATTTGACCTTTTCTGCGGCGGCGCCGGGTGTCTGACTCGGAGCGTCAGACGGACCCGGACCCGCCGCGGAGGTTCAGATGGCCCACAGCGCACCGTCCGGCGACGGCGCGGAGGCGCCGGACCCGCGCCGGATCGTCACGCGGCAGGACTTCGCGCGGGAGCTGACGCTGCTGCGGGAGCGCGCGGGCCTGACCGTGCGGCAGGTCGCGCGGAACGCCGGGATGCCGGACGCGAGCGCCGGCGGCTACTTCTCCGGCCGGCATCTGCCGCCGCTGCGGCCGCCGCGGCTGCCCCAGCTGCTGCGCGCGTGCGGGGTCGCCGACGCCGGGACGGTCGGGCTGTGGCTGGACGCGCTGCGCCGGGTCCGCCGGAGCCCGGGGCGCCGCCCGGCCGTCGTCCCGTACCGGGGGCTGGCCCGCTTCGAGCAGGAGGACGCCGCCTGGTACTTCGGCCGGGAGGAGCTGACCGCGACGCTGGCCGCCCGCGTGCGGGCCCTCGGGGGCCGCGGCGCGCTGGTGGTCGCGGGGCCGTCCGGGGCGGGCAAGTCGTCGCTGCTGCGCGCCGGCCTCGTCCCCGCGCTGCGCGGGGAGGCCGCGATCGTGCTCCGCACGGCCGGCGAGCTGAAGGCCGCCGAGGTCCCCGGGCTCTGCGGCGCGGGGCCCGCGGTCGTGCTCGTCGACCAGTTCGAGGAGGTCTTCACGGGCCGGTCCGAGGCGGACGCCGAGGAGCTCATCGGCGCGCTGCTGGACCTGCCCGCCGCCGTGGTCCTGGCCCTGCGCGCCGACTTCTACGCGCGGGCGCTGCGGCATCCGGGGCTCGCCGGGGTGCTGCAGGCGGGCCAGGTCGTCGTCACCCCCATGAACGAGGACGAGCTGCGCCGCGCGATCGTCGCGCCCGCGCAGCGGGCGGGGCTGGAGCTGGAGCCCGGCCTGGCCGACCTGCTGCTGCGGGAGATGAGCCCGGCGCCGGGCGCGCGGGCCGGCGCCGCCCACGAGACGGGCACGCTGCCGCTGCTGTCGCACGCGCTGCTGTCGACGTGGGAGCGGCAGCGGCAGGGGATGCTCACCATCGCCGGCTACCGGGAGAGCGGCGGGATCGAGGGCGCGGTGCGCGCCACCGCCGAGGAGGTCTACCGCGGGCTGGACGAGGAGGAGCGCCTCGTCGCGCGGCGGCTGTTCGGGCGGCTCGTGCACATCGCCGACGACACCGGCGTGACCCGGCGCCGGGTGGCGGAGCGCGAGCTCGGCGACGAGGTACGGGAGGTGCTCGACCTGTTCGTCGCGCAGCGCCTCGTCACGGCCCGCGCCGACGGCGTGGAGATCGCCCACGAGGCGCTGCTGTTCGCCTGGCCGCGGCTGCGCGCGTGGCTGGACGCCGACCGGGCGGACCTGCGCACCCACCGGCGGCTCACCGCGGGCGCCGAGGCGTGGGAGGAGTCGGGCCGCGACCCGGGGACCCTGCTGCGCGGCGGGTGGCTGGCCGAGGCCGAGGAGCTGGCCGCCGACCCGCGGCGCGGCGCCGCCCTCAACGAGCGGGAGCGGCGGTTCCTGGACGCGTCGGTGCGCCAGCGGGACGCGGAGGCGCGGGCGACGCGGCGGCTGGTCCGGCGCGGCCGGCGGCTGATCGCCGTCCTGTCGGCGGTGTCCCTGCTGGCGCTCGGCCTGGCGGCGGTCACGCTGCGCCAGCGGCACGCCGCCGACGCGCAGCGCGACATCGCGGTGTCGCGGCAGGTGGCGATCGAGTCGGGCAGGCTGCGCGGCAAGGACCCCGCGCTCGCCGGGCAGACCGCGCTGGCCGCGTACCGGGTGGCGCGCACCCCCGAGGCCCGCGCCGGCCTGCTGGAGGCCTACTCCGGCCCCGCCGCGACCCGCGTCGTGAGCGGCCCGCGTCTGCTGCAGTCGGTCGCCGTGAGCCGGGACGGCCGCATGCTCGCGACCGGCGGCGCAGACCGGGCCGTGCGGCTCTGGAACGTCGCCGACCGCAGCCGCCCCGCGCCGGCCGGGGAACCGGTGCGCGGCTTCCCCGACACCGTGTACAGCGTGGCGTTCGGCCCGGACGGGCGGACGCTCGCGGCCGGGAGCGGCGGGGGCACGGTGCTCACGTGGCGGCCGGGCGGGGCGCCGCGCGCGCTCACCGGGCCGGAGAGCACCGTCTACGCGGTGGCGTTCAGCCCCGACGGCCGGACGCTCGTCGCGGCGAGCGCCGACCGCACGGTCCGGTACTGGGACACCGCCTCCCCGCGACCGGACGGCCGGGTGCTGTTCGAGGGCGAGGCCCCCGCGCACAGCGTCGCGTTCAGCCCGGACGGCTCGACGCTGGCCGCGGGCTTCGCCGATGGAACGGTCCAGTTCGTGGACGTCCCCCGCCGCGCGCGGCTCGGCCGCCCCCTCGCGGCCGGGACGCGCACCGTCTTCTCGGTGGCGTTCAGCCCGGACGGCCGGATGCTCGCGGCGGGCAGCGCCGACGGAAGCGTCCGGCTCTTCCGGACCTCCGACCGGTCCCCGGCCGGCAAGCCGCTGACCGGGCCGAAGAGCTGGGTGAACGGGACGGCCTTCGCGCCCGGCGGCGAGTCGGTCGCGGCGGCGAGCTCCGACGGCAGGGCCTGGGTGTGGGACACCCGGACGCGCGCGCTCATCGCGACCCTGCCGCATCCGGGGCCGGTCACGTCGGTGGCGTTCCCCCGCCCGGGGACGGTGGCGACCGCCGCGTCCGACGGCGCCGCGCGGCTGTGGGACCTCCCGGGGCCGGTCATCGAGGGTCCGGGCGGCGACGTGTTCGCCGTGGGGCTGAGCCGCGACGGCCGGGTCCTCGCTCTGGCGGGCAACGGCGGCGCCGCGCGGCTGTGGTCGGTGGCCGACCCGCGCCGCCCGTACCCGCTCGGCCCGGTGATCGAGCGGGCGGCGGGCCCCGCCGCGGCGTCGGGGGCCGCCGCGCTCAGCCCGGACGCCGCGACGCTGGCGATCGGCGCCACCGACGGCTCGACGCAGCTGTGGGACGTCCGCTCCCCCGGCCGTCCCACCGCGATCCCCGCCAGGCTCACCGGCCCCGGCGACATCGTGCAGGGCCTCACGTTCAGCCCGGACGGCCGCCTTCTCGCCGTGGCGGGCAACGACACGAAGGTCTGGCTGTGGGACGTGAGCGACCCGTACCGGCCGGAGCGCCTCGCCGAGCTCGCGGGCGCGGGCAACTACACCTACCAGGCCGCGTTCAGCCCCGACGGCCGGACGCTCGCCTACGGCACCGCGGACCGGACCGTCCTGCTGTGGGACGTCGCCGATCCCCGGCACCCGGTCAGGCTCGGCGGCGCCCTGACCGCCCACGGCGGCTACGTCTTCGCCGCGGTGTTCAGCGCGGACGGCGGGACGCTGGCCACCGCGGGCGCCGACAACACGGTGATCCTGTGGGACGTCCGGGACCGGGCGCGCCCGCTCCCCCGCCGCCTGCGGGGCCCGGCCAACTACATCTACTCGCTCGCCTACGGCCCCGGCGGCGTCCTCGCGGCGACCGGGGGCGACGGGACCGTCTGGCTGTGGGACGCGTCCGAACCGTCCGATCCGCGCCATCTGGCGACCCTCACGGCGTCCACCGAGGCCCTCTACATCGACATGGCGGTCCCGGGCCGCCCCCTTCTGGTCACCGCCGGGGCCGGCCGCGAGGTCAGGCTGTGGAACCTGGACCCGGAGGAGGTGGCCGCGCACATCTGCGCCACGGCGGGCACCGCGATCACCCGGCCCGAATGGCGGCGCTACCTGCCGTCCGCCCCGTTCGCCCCGCCCTGCCGGTGAGGCTCCCGCCGGGGAGCCTCCGGCGGGCGGGGCTCCTACCGGTGGGGTTCGATCATGGTGATGCCGGGGCCGGTCATCTCCGTGAGGGCGGCGGGCGCGTCGTCCAGGGCGAGGACGCGGCTCACCAGCAGCTCGGGGCGCAGCGTGCCGGCGCGGACGAGCTCCATCATCGGGCCGTAGGCGTGCGCGGCCATCCCGTGGCTGCCGGCGATCTCCAGCTCCCACGCGATGACCCGGTCCATCGGGAGGGACGCGCGGCCCGCTCCGGGCGGCAGCAGGCCGACCTGGACGTGCCGGCCGCGGCGGCGCAGCGACTCGATGGACGCGCGGGCGGTCGCCGGGCTGCCGAGCGCGTCGAGGGAGACGTGCGCGCCGCCGCCCGCGGCGTCGCGGACGGCCGCGGCGGGGTCGTCGCGGCCGGAGGCGTCGACGACCGCGGACGCGCCGCAGCGGCGCGCCAGCTCCAGGGCCCGCGGCGAGACGTCGACGGCGACGACGCGGGCGCCCGCCGCCGCGGCGATCATGACGGCGGACAGGCCGACGCCGCCGCAGCCGTGCACGGCGACCCACTGCCCGGCGGCCACGCCGCCCTGCGCCGTGACGGCCCGGAACGCGGTGGCGAACCGGCAGCCCAGCCCGGCGGCGGTCGTGTACGACATCTCATCGGGTATCGGGACGAGGTTCACGTCCGCGTTCTCGATCGCGACGTAGTGGGCGAACGAGCCCCAATGCGTGAAGCCCGGCTGGGTCTGGGCCTCGCACACCTGCTGGTCCCCCGCCGCGCAGGACGGGCAGCGGCCGCAGGCGCACACGAATGGGACGGTCACCCGGTCGCCGGGGCGGTGCCGGGCGACGCCTGCGCCGGTCTCGGCGACCGTGCCGGCCAGCTCGTGGCCGGGGACGTGCGGGAAGGCGCGGATGTCGGGGTCGTGGCCCCGCCAGCCGTGCCAGTCGCTGCGGCACACGCCGGTGGCCTCGACGCGGATGACCGCGCCGCCCGCCGGGACGGGCGGGTCGGGCAGCTCGCGGACGGACGGCGGCGCGGCGAAGGCGTCGTAGGCGACCGCCCGCACTAGGACCCGGACCGCACTAGAACTCGAAGCCGCCGGGGCGGCCGTTGCGGTCGGCGATCAGCCCGGCGAGGGTGGCGATGGCGATCTCCGCCGGGGACCTGGAGCCGATGTTCAGCCCGATCGGGCGGTGCACCCGGGCGATGTCGCTCGCGGGGACGCCGAGTTCGGTGAGCGCCGGGATGTGCGGCGCCGGGTGCCGCGGGTTGCCCATGACGCCGACCCACCGGACGGGCTGGGTCAGCACGTCGCGCAGGACCGGCCCCAGCTCGGGGCGGTGGTGGTCGGTGACGACGACGTCGGCGGTGCCGTCGAGGGGCGGCAGGTCGGCGGCGCCCTCGCGGTCCTTGTCGGGGTCGACGAGGAACGTCCGGTAGCCGAGGTCGGCGCCGTAGCGCAGCAGGTGGTCGGCGACCTGGCCGGCGAACACCGCGACCAGCGTGCGCTCCGCCGCGGGCGGCGGGGCGTCGCCGTGCGCGACGGCGCAGGCCGGGTCGGTCTCGTGCGGTGTGCCCATACCCGAAGTGTGCCGCGTGCGGCGGCGGCCGGTCCAGGGGGCGCGCCTTCATCGGAGACCCGTTCATCGGAAACCCGCGTTTCCCGAACGTGGCACTCCCCCCTCGGAGCGGGTACGCCTAAACTACCTGGCACCCGGCGCACAGGAGGGATCGTGATCGCGAGACCGGAGGGCGGCCCCCGTGTCGTGGTGGGGGTGGACGACTCCGCGGGCGCCCGCTGCGCGCTCTCCTGGGCGATCGGCGCGGCGCGGCTGCGCCGGCTCCCGCTGCTGGTCGTGCACGCGGCGCCGCTGCCGCCGCACGTGTCGGCGGCCGGGCAGCTCGGCTGCGGCATCACCGAGGCGCTGCGCGGCTCCGGCGCCGAGCTCATCGCGCGGCTGCTCACCGAGGTGTCGGGCGGGCCGCCGGAGGGCGTGGAGCTGACCGCGCTGGCGCTGGTCGGGGAGCCGGGCGCCACGCTGGTGCGGCTGGCGGGCGACGACGACATCCTGGTCGTGGGGCACGGGTCCCGCGGCCCGGTCTCCCGGCTGCTGCGGCCGTCGGTGCGGCTGCACTGCGCGCGGCGCGCCCGCGCGACGCTGGTGTGCGTGCGGCAGCCCTCGTTCGAGACCCTGATGGAGGGGCTGGCCGTGTCGGACGAGTCGCCCGAGCACGTCCAGGATTCGCGTTTCCGCAGGCTGGGGCGGCGGCTGCGGCTGCCGCTCTGACCGCCCCGCCCTAGGCTGGAGCCCATGCGCAAGTACGTCATCATCGGGGCCATCGGCAGCGGCAAGGGTACCCAGTCGGGACTGCTCGCGCGGGATCTGGACATCGTGCACATCAGCGTCGGGGACATCTTCCGCTGGCACGTCAAGAACCACACCAAGCTGGGCGCGCAGGTGCGCCGGATCATGGCGGCCGGCGAGCTGGTCGGCGACGACCTGGCGGAGAACGTCGTCCGGGAGCGGCTCGGCCAGCACGACTGGAACTACGGGTTCGTGATCGACGGCTTCCCGCGCAGCCGGCGGCAGACCGAGTTCTTCCTGGAGAGCTACGACATCGACGGGGTGATCCACCTCGACCTGCCGGACGCGGAGGTGCGCCGCCGGGTCCTGGCGCGGCGGCTGTGCTCCCGGTGCGGGATGGACTACAACCTGATCGCGGACCGCCCCACCGAGGAGGGGCGCTGCGACGTGTGCGGCGGCGAGCTGGTGACCCGCGAGGACGACACCGAGGAGGCGCTCGCCGAGCGGCTGCGCCAGTACCACGAGAAGACCGACCCCATCCTGGAGCTGTTCGGCCGCAAGGAGTACGTCGTCACCGTGGACGCCCGGCCGGGCATCGACGAGGTGCAGCGGACGCTCCGCGAGAAGCTCCGGCTGCCGATGCCGGGATGACGCCGCCGCGATGACCTCCCCCGTCGCCGAACTGGCCGACGACCGCGCGGAGCGGCGGGGCCTGCGGCTGTTCCTCAAACGGGACGACCTGGTCCATCCGGAGCTGCCCGGCAACAAGTGGCGCAAGCTCAAGCACAACCTCGGACCGGCCCGCGCGCACGGGACGCTCCTGACGTTCGGCGGCGCCTACTCCAACCACATCCGCGCGGCGGCGGCCGCCGGGAGGCTGTACGGGTTCCGGACGATCGGCGTGATCAGGGGCGAGGAGCACCTGCCGCTGAACGACTCGCTGGCCTGCGCCGAGCGGATGGGCATGCGCCTCGCCTACATGGACCGCACCACCTACCGGCGCAAGCACGAGCCGGACGTCGTCGCCGCGCTGCGCGAGCGGTGGGGCGACTTCTACCTGCTCCCGGAGGGCGGCAGCAACGCGCCGGCCGTCCGGGGGTGCGCGGAACTCGGCGCGGAGGTGCCGGGCTTCGACGTGGTGTGCTGCCCCTGCGGGACGGGCGGGACGCTCGCCGGCCTGGCGGCGGGCCTGGCCCCGCACCAGCGGGCCATCGGTTTCTCCGTGCTCAAGGGCGGCTTCATGGACGGCGAGGTGGAGCGACTCCAGCGCGAGACCTACGGCGAGCGACGGGGGGACTGGCGCGTTGAGAACGGCTTCCATTTCGGCGGCTACGCCAAGCGCACCCCCGAGCTGGACGCCTTCGTCGACGACTTCGCCGACCGGCACGGCCTGGTCCTCGACCGCGTCTACACCGCCAAGATGATGTTCGGCGTCCTCGCCCTGGCCGAGCGCGGCGCCTTCCCTCGCGGGACGCGGATATTGGCCGTCATCACCGGCTGACCCGGGCGGCCCCGCGTCCGGGGCCGCCCGGGCGGGCGTCAGGCCGGGGGCAGGTCGACCAGGGCCGCGAGCGCCGCCCGGTGCCGGTCGGGCGTGCCGAGCGCGATCGAGTCGGCCTTGGCCCGCTTCAGGAACAGGTGCGCGGGGTGCTCCCAGGTGAAGCCGATCCCGCCGTGCATCTGCACGCACTCCTCGGCGGCCTTGACCGCGACGGCCGAGCAGTGCGCCTGCGCGACGGCCGCCGCGACCGGCGCGTCGCCGTCGCCGGCGGCCGCGCAGGACGCGGCGTGCCTGGCCACCGCGCGGGCCTGGGTGATCGACGTCCACAGGTCGGCGAGGCGGTGCTTGAGCCCCTGGTAGGAGCCGACCGGCCGGCCGAACTGGTAGCGCGTCTTCACGTAGGCGACGGTGTCGTCGAGGCAGCGCTGAGCGAGCCCGAGCTGCTCTGACGCCAGCATCGCCGCGCCGGTCAGCAGCGCGGCGCGCGCGGCGCCGACGTCCCCGACGCGCCGGGCGGGCGCCGCGGAGAAGGCCGCGTCGGCGAGCCGCCGGGTCATGTCGAGCGAGGTCACCGCGGTCCGGCGGGCGTCGGCGGCGTCCACCGCGTACAGGGCGCCGGACGCCGGGACGAGGAACACGTCCGCGGCCATGCCGTCGGCGACGCTGGTGACCTCGCCGGTCAGCGTCCCGTCCGCCGCCTGCACGGCGGGGACCTCGTCCCCGGGGGCGGTGCTGAACGGCACGGCCAGGACCGCGATCCTGCTCCCGGCGGCCAGCTCGGCGAGCAGGTCGCGCTCCCCGGCGGCCAGCAGCGCGGCCGTCGCGATGACCGAGCTGGTCAGGAACGGGACGGGCGCGGCGGTCCGGCCCAGCTCCTCCATGACCACGGCGGTCTCCCGCCAGGTGGCGCCGGCGCCGCCGAGGTCCTCGGGCACGGGCAGGCCCGCGCAGCCGAGCTGGGCGGCGAGGGCGCGCCACAGCCCGGCGTCGTAGGGCTCGTCCTTCTCGGTGCCCGCCAGCACCGAGCTCCAGGGCGCCTTGTCGTCGAGCAGCTCGCGGACGCCGGCGCGCAGGTCGTTCTCGATCTCGGAGTACAGCAGGTCGCTCACTTGGGCAGGTCCTTCCACGCCACGTCCTTGTCGACGCGGATCTCGCCGGGCAGGCCGAGGACGCGCTCGGCGATGATGTTGCGCAGGATCTCCGAGGTGCCGCCCTCGATGGAGTTGCCCTTGGCGCGCAGGTAGCGGTAGCCGGGCGAGCGGCGGGTGAAGTCGACCCCGGTGGGGCGGCGCATCGTCCAGTCGTCGTAGCGCAGGCCGTCCTCGCCGAGCATCTCCAGCTCCAGGCCGGAGACCTCCTGGTTGAGCTTGGCGAAGGCCAGCTTGGCGCCCGAGCCCTCGGGGCCGGGCTGCCCGGCGGCGAGCTGCTGGCGCAGCCGCGCCCCGGTGAGCCGGGCCGCCTCGGTCTCCACCCAGGCGCGCATGAGCGCGTCGTGCAGGCCGGGGGTGCGCAGCTCGGGCCTGTCCCGCCACAGCGCGGCGACCACGCCTATCATGCCGCTCTCGCGCGGGGCGGCGTTGCCGCCGATCGCGACCCGCTCGTTCATCAGCGTCGTGGTGGCGACCCGCCAGCCCTCCCCGACCTCGCCGAGCCGGTGCTCGTCGGGGATGCGCACGTCGGTGAGGAACACCTCGTTGAACTCGGCTTCGCCGGTGATCTGCCGCAGCGGCCTGACCTCGACGCCGGGCGCGGTCATGTCGCACACGAAGTAGGTCATCCCGCGGTGCTTGGGGACGTCGGGGTCGGTGCGGGTGACGAGGATCGCCCAGCGCGCCTCGTGGGCCAAGGACGTCCAGACCTTCTGGCCGTTGACCGTCCAGGCGTCGCCGTCGCGGACGGCGCGGGTGGCGAGCGCGGCGAGGTCGGAGCCGGCGCCGGGCTCGCTGAACAGCTGGCACCACACCTCCTCGCCGGTCCACAGCGGGCGCAGGAAGCGGCGCTTCTGCTCCTCGGTGCCGAACGCGAGGATCGTCGGCGCGGCCATGCCGAGTCCGATGCTGTTGCGCTCGGGATGGTTGGCCGGCGCACCGGCCTCGGCGAACGCCCGGTCGACGGCGGGCTGCAGGTGCCGCGGGGCGCCGAGCCCGCCGAGCCCCTCGGGGTAGTGGACCCAGGCGAGCCCGGCGTCGAAGCGGGCGCGCAGGAACTCCAGGGGTTCCATGGCCGAGGGGTCGTGTGCGGCGAGGAACTCGCCGACCCGCCTGCTCAGCTCGTCGGCGTCGGGCGGTGCTGTGCTCACAGGGCGGACCTCCGCGAGGGGTCGGCGGACGGCGGCCGGGCCGCCCGCTCCGGACATACCAACCGGTCGGTATGGCAGGTCCACCCTAGAAACCCGCGGGACGCCGAGTCAACCGGGACGCCGAGTCAACCGCCCCGCACCGCGCGCGCCAGCCTCCGGTGGTCGTGGTAGTCGCGCGTCTCCACGATCAGGCCGTCCCGGACCCGCAGCACCTGGATGTTCGCGACGCGGAACGTCCGCCCCGTGGTGGTGACGCGGCCGTCGTAGTCGAACTCGGCGACGACGACCTCCGGGTCGGCGGTGTCGTGCACCACCGCGTTGCGGGCCCGCAGTTCGATGGGGCCCCGGGCGGCGGCGCGGAAGTGCCGGTCGATCGCGGCGCGGCCCTCCAGGCGCGAGGGCGCCGGCGGCGGCGCGAACGGCTGGTCGACCACCGCGTCCTCGGCGTACAGGGCGGCGAGCTCGTCCCAGCGGCCGGCCGAGATGCCCGCGCTGAGCCGCCCGAACACCTCGCGCGGCGTGCCGCCGCCCGGGGCGGACGTCATGCCATCGCCTCGTCGAAGGCGCGGTGGTGGGCGTAGTCGCGGGACTCCACGATGTGCCCGTCGCGGACGCGCAGCACGAAGATGTTGGGCACGACGAACTCGCGCCCGGTCTCGGTGTTGCGGCCCTCGTACTCGAACTCCGCGATGATCACCTCCGGGTCGGCGGTCTGGTGGACGACGACGTTGCGGGCCTTCAGCTCCATCGGAAGGGTCCGCAACCGGGCGAAGTGCCCGCGCAGCGCCTCGCGGCCCTCCAGGCGCGAGGCGGGATCGGCGAACGGGTGCACGACCACGGCGTCCGCGGCGTACAGCCGCGGCAGGTCGTCGGGCCGCCGCGCGGTGATCCCGTCGATGAGCCGCTGGAAGACGGCCCGGGGGCTGGCGAACTCGGACATGACTCTCCCCTACAATCGGAGTCCGTGCTCCGTATGAGAAAATACGGAGTCAAGACTCCGTATGTCAACGGAAAGGCCGCGATGACCTCACCCGCGTCCGGCAGGCCCATGCGCGCCGACGCCCTCCGCAACCGCGCCAGGGTCCTCGCCGCGGCCGAGGAGGTCTTCGCCGTCCAGGGGACCGCCGCCTCCACCGAGGAGGTCGCGCGGAAGGCGGGCGTCGGCATCGGCACGGTGTTCCGGCACTTCCCGACCAAGGAGTCGCTGCTGGAGGCCGTCCTCGTCACCCTGCTGGAGCGGCTGGCCGGCGAGGCGGAGGAGCTGCGGTCGGCCGCGGACCCGGGCCGGGCGTTCTTCGGGTTCTTCGCCCGGGTGGTCGCGCAGGCGGCGACGAAGCACGCCGTCACCGAGGCGCTGGCCGAGGCCGGCGTCGACGCCCGCGAGGCCACGGGGAGGGCCGGGCCGGGCCTGCGGGCCGCCCTCGGGGTCCTGCTGGAACGGGCGCAGCAGGCCGGAGCCGTCCGCGCCGACGTCGGCGCGGCCGAGGTCATGGCGCTGCTGGCCGGCATGTCCTACGCGGCCGGACGCGCCGGAGCCCGCGAGGACGTCCTGCGCATCGCCTTCGACGGCCTGCGCCCGCAGCCGTGCCGCGACGAGCCGGCCGCGGGCCGGCTACGGCTCCGCCAGTCCGGCGGGGAGGCCGGACCGGTGCAGGACGGTCAGTGACGTGACGGCGCGGGTCGGCGCGACGTAGAGGCGGGCGAGGCCGCGCGCCGGCGCAGGGCGGCGCGGGACTCGGCGAGGTGGGCGCGTTCGGCGGCGAGTGTCTCCGGTCCGCCGGTGCCGGCGGTTCCGGCGGGCATGCGTGCGGACCTCCGTGGTGAGAGGGGCGGTGAGCGGCGGGGTGTGAGCGGAACCCGCCACCCCACCGGCCGATGCGGAGGGTCGGCGGCGCTTCGCCTTGCCCGGCCGGAGGGGCGTGTGTGACGTTGTGCGGCATGGTGTCTTTGACGGGACGGTCCGCGTTGGTCACGGGAGCATCGTCCGGCATCGGCGCGGTCGTGGCGGAGGCGCTCGCCGCGGCCGGCGCCCGCGTCGGGCTGGTGGCGCGGCGCAAGGACAGGCTGGAGCAGGTCCTCGCCCGGTGCCGCGAGCACTCCCCCGGCTCGGCGATGTGGACGGCCGACCTCGGCGACCTCGACGGGATCGGCGAGCTGGCGGCGGCGGTGGAGCGCGAGTTCGGCGGCGTGGACGTGCTGGTCAACAACGCGGGGGCGCCGAAGCGCCGCCGCGTGCAGGACCTGTCCCCCGCCGAGGCCGAGGACGTGATGCGGCTGAACTACGCCTCCCCGGTGCGGCTCACGCTCGCGCTGCTGCCCGGCATGATCGCGCGCGGGCGCGGCCACCTGGTGGCGATCGGGTCGGTCGCGGCGCGGCTCGGCCCGCCGCACGAGGGCGCCTACGGCGCGTCCAAGGCGGCGCTGACGGCGTTCTGGGAGAGCATGGCCGTCGACCTGGACGGCACCGGCGTGCAGGCCCACGTCGTCCAGCCCGCGCTCATCGCGGGCACCGAGCTGTTCACGCTGCCCGGCAACGAGCCGCCGCTGAGCGACCTGTCCGACGCGCTGCCGCCGCGGGAGGTCGCCGACGCCGTCCTGGAGGTGCTGGACAGCGGGAGGTTCGAGCGGTACGTGCCGGCCTGGTTCGACGAGATGGCCTCCGGCAAGGCCGCCGACGTGGACGCGTTCATCGCCGGCGTCAAGGAGTGGACCCGCGACCGCCTGGCCCCCTGACGGGAGGCGTTGCCGCCGCCCCGGCGCGTCTATAGGGTGTGGGTCCGCAGTGATCCACATCACAGTGAGCCGAGGTGCGGATGACCGCCGCAGAAGGTCTTCGGGTCCGCGACGTGACGGTCCGGTTCGGCCGCCTGACGGCCGTCGACGGGGCCGCGCTCACCGCGCCGCCCGGCACGGTGACCGGGCTGGTCGGCCCGGACGGCGCGGGCAAGACGACGCTGTGCGACGTGATCGCCGGGCTGCGCCGCCCCGCGGCGGGCACCGTCCACCTCGGCGGCGCCGACCTGACCGGCAGCGCGGCGCGCGAGCGGGCCCGGCGCGGCATCGCCCGCGCGGCCCCCGCGCCGGCCGGTTCCCGCACCGTGCGGGAGGCGGTGCGGGCCGCCGCCGCGCGGCACGCGCTCACCCGCGAGCAGCCGGGCCGGACGGCCCGCGACCGGTGGCGGCGCCGCCTGGACGCCCGGCGGGACGCCGGGCCGCGCGCCGACGAGATCATCGCCCGGCTCGGCATGGAGGAGTACGCGGACCGCTGCGCGCGCACCGCGCCGCCGGGCATCGCGCTGCTGACCGGCCTGGCGCGGGCCCTCGCCGCCGACCCGGCCGTGCTGCTGCTGGACGAGCCGTGGGCGGGCCTCCCGGAGCGGCGCGCCCGCGCCCTGGAGGTGCTGCTGCGCGACCTGGCCGCCGGCGGGCTCGCGGTGCTGGTCGTCGAGCGGGAGCTGGAGCCGGTGCTCGGGGTGTGCGACGTCCTGCACGTGCTGGACGGCGGCCGGATGATCGCGGCCGGCGCGCCCGCGGAGGTCCGCGCCGACCCCCGGGTACGGGACGCCTACCGGGACGCCGGCCGGGGCGTCACCACGTGTCGATCCACCGCCGGGGCCGGTCCCGCGCGGGCGGGGCTCCGGCGAACACCGTCGTGATCCAGCGGCGCGTGTCGGCGGGGTCGATGACGTCGTCCAGCTCGAACACCGTGGCCGCGTGCAGCGCCTTGCCGTACTCGTAGGCGGCGGCGACCATCTGCTCGAACAGCGCCTCCGGGTCCTCGGCGGCGGCCAGCTCCTTGCGGTACCCGAGCCGCACGGCGCCCTCCAGCCCCATCCCGCCGATCTCTCCGGTCGGCCACGCGACGGTCGCGAGCGGCGCCTTGAACCCGCCGCCCGCCATGGCCTGCGCGCCGAGCCCGTAGCCCTTGCGCAGCACGATCGCGGCGATCGGGACGCGCAGGTTCGCGCCGATGACGAACAGCCGGCTGAAATGCCGGACGGTCGCGGTGCGCTCGGCGTCGGGGCCGACCATGAACCCCGGGGTGTCGCACAGGGACACGACGGGCAGGCCGTGGGCGTCGCACAGCTGCAGGAACCGGGCGGCCTTGTCGGCGGCGTCGCGGTCGATGGCGCCGCCGAGGTGCGCGGGGTTGCTGGCGATGAGGCCCATCGGGCGGCCCTCGATCCGCACCAGCGCGGTGATGATCCCGACGCCGAACGCGCGGCGCAGCTCCAGCACCGACCCGGTGTCGGCGAGGTGGCGGACGGCGCGGCGGACGTCGTAGGCGCGCTTGCGGTTCTCCGGGACGACGTGCCGCAGGACGCGCTGGTCGTCGCACGCCCACTCCTCCCGCGGCCCCTGGAAGTAGGAGAGGTAGCGGCGGGCGGCGGCGACGGCCTCCGCCTCGTCGTCCACGACGATGTCGACGACGCCGTTGGGCTCCTGGTCGGCGATCGGGCCGATCTCCTCGGGGGCGAACACGCCGAGGCCGCCGCCCTCGATCATCGCGGGGCCGCCCATGCCGATGTTGGCGTCGCGGGTGGCGATGATGGCGTCGCAGCAGCCGAGCAGGGCCGCGTTCCCGGCGAAGCAGCGCCCCGACGCGATCCCGACGGACGGGACGAGGCCGCTGAGCCGCCCCATGGCGTGGAAGGTCGTGACGTCCAGGCCGGAGACCGCGGAGGTGTCGGTGTCGCCGGGCCGTCCCCCGCCGCCCTCGGCGAACAGGACGAGCGGCAGGCGGCGGCGGTGGGCGATGTCGAGCATCCGGTCGGTCTTGCGGTGGTTCTGGTGGCCCTGCGTCCCGGCCAGGACCGTGTAGTCGTAGGACATGACGACGGCCTTCTCGCCGTTGACGTCCCCGATCCCGCACACCATGCCGTCGGCGGGGGTGCGCTCGATGAGGTCGTCCAGGGAGCGGCGCCGCCGCTGCGCCGCGATCGCGAGGGCGCCGTACTCGACGAACGTCCCCGGGTCGCACAGGTCGGCGATGTTCTCGCGGGCGGTGCGGCGCCCGCGCGCGTGCCGCTCGGCGACCGCCTCGGGGCGGGCCGCGTCCAGGCCGATCTCGTGCCGCCGCAGCGTCTCGGCGAGGTCGGCGCGGATCGCGTCGAGGTCGGCCTCCTCCTCCTCCTCGGCGGCGTGGTCCCCGCCGACGTCGTCGGCGGGCTCGACGAACAGCAGCGGCGCGCCCTCGGCGACGGTGTCCCCGGGCGCGGCCGCCAGCGCGCGGACGACGCCCGCCTCCCCCGCGCGGACGACGTGCTCCATCTTCATCGCCTCCAGGACCAGCACCGGCGCACCGGCCCGCACCGCGTCCCCCTCGGCCGCCTCGACGCTCACGACCGTCCCCTGCATGGGCGCGGGGACGGCGACCGTGCCGGGCGGCGCGTCCACCGCGGCCGCGGCCTCCGGTTCGGGCTCGCGCGCGGTCTCGGGGTGGTAGCGGCGGTGCTCGCTGTCCAGCAGCTCGGCCAGATGGTCCGCGACGAAGGAGGTGCCGGCGCCGCCGGCGGTGAACCGCGGATGCCGCAGGATCCCCTGGAGCAGCGGGATGCTCGTGGCCACGCCCGCGATCTCGAACTCGCCGAGCGCGCCGTGCGCCCGCGCGGCGGCGGCCGGGAGGTCCTCCGCGCGGGCGATCACCTTGGCGAGCAGCGGGTCGTAGCGCAGGCTGGTGCGGTACCCGGCGTATCCGCAGGTGTCGACGCGGACGCCCGGTCCGGACGGCGGCGCGAACGCGGTCAGCGTCCCGGCGCGGGGCCGCGGCGCGCCGTCGGCGTCGATCGTCTCGGCGTTGACCCGCACCTGGACGGCGCAGCCGGAGGCGGCCGGCGGCCCCGCCAGCCCCACGTCGGCGAGGCCCTCCCCCAGCGCGAGCCTGATCTGCGCCTTCACCAGGTCGACGCCGGTGATCTCCTCGGTCACGGTGTGCTCGACCTGGAGCCGGGGGTTCACCTCCAGGAACCAGAACTCCTCGCCCGCGACGAGGAACTCGAACGTGCCGAGGCCGTCGTAGCGGACGCGGGCGGCCATGCGGAGCGCCGCGTCCAGCAGCGCGTCCCTGACCCGGCCGGGCAGCGCGGGCGCGGGCGCGACCTCGATGAGCTTCTGGTGGCGCCGCTGGACGCTGCAGTCGCGCTCCCACAGGTGGGTGACGGCGCCGGTCCCGTCGCCGGCGACCTGGACCTCGATGTGGCGGGCGCGCGGCACGTACTTCTCGGCGTACAGGTCGCCGGCGCCGAACGAGGCGAGCGCCTCGGACCGGCACCGCTCGTAGGCGGCGGCCATCTCGTCCGGGCCGGCGACGACGCGCATGCCGCGTCCGCCGCCGCCGGCGAGCGCCTTCAGCATCACGGTGCCGTGCTCGCGGGCGAACGCCTCGGCGCCGGCCAGGCTCACCGCGCCGCCCGTGCCCGGCGCCACGGGCACGCCCGCCTCGCGGGCCAGGTCCCGCGACCGCGCCTTGTCGCCGAACAGCTCCAGCAGCTCGGGGCGCGGGCCGACGAACGCCAGCCCGGCGGCGGCGCAGCGCGCGGCGAACGCGGCGTTCTCGCTGAGGAAGCCGTAGCCGGGGTGGACGGCGGCGGCGCCGGCGTCCTTCGCGGCGGCCAGCAGCGCGTCGGCGTCGAGGTAGCCGGCGACGCCCTCGCCGGGCAGCGCGCGCACCTCGTCGGCGCGGCGGACGTGCGCCGAGGCGGCGTCGTCGCGGGTGCGGACGGCGACCGTCCGCAGGCCCAGCTCGGCCGCGGCCCGAACGATCCGCAGCGCGATCTCCCCGCGGTTGGCCACCAGGATCCCGCCCACCCGGCCCTCCTCACGTCGCTCTGGCCGACACTCTAGAGAGCCGGGCGGGCGGGGCGGGGCGCAGGCCCGCCCGCCGGCCTACCCGCCGGCCGCGACCGCGCCCGTCGCCAGGTCGCGGTGCGCGCGGATGATCTCGGCGTAGCGGTGCCCGCTGTCCTTGACGACGCGCCGCTGGGTGGCGAAGTCGACGTGGACGAGCCCGAACCGCTGCGCGTACCCGTACGCCCACTCGAAGTTGTCCAGCAGCGACCAGGCGAAGTAGCCGTCCAGCGGGACGCCCGCGCGGATCGCGGACGCGCACGCCGCCAGGTGCGCCTCCAGGTAGGCGGTGCGCTCGGCGTCGTGGACGGCGCCGTCCGGGGTCACGGTGTCGGCGTAGGCGGAGCCGTTCTCGGTCACCATGACGCTGGGCGGCGCGTACTCCCGCGCGACCCGGACGAGGATCTTCTCCAGCCGGTCCGGGTGGATCTCCCAGTCCATGCCCGTGCGGGGCGTCCCCGGCGGGGTGATCTGCCGGGTGCCCGGGGGCGGCCCGCCGGGGTCGGCGACGATCACCGACCGGCGGTAGTAGTTGACGCCGAGCCAGTCGAGCGGCGCGGCGATCGCCTCCAGGTCGCCCGCCCGCACCGGCGGCTCCACCCCGTACGCCTCGATCATGTCGGCGGGCAGGCCGCGCCCGAAGACCGGGTCGAGCCACCAGCGGTTGTGGTGGCCGTCCTCGCGGTGCGCCGCGGCGGCGTCCTCGTCCCGGTCGCTGCCCGGCTCGCAGTCGGTGAGCAGGTGGACGATGCCGACGCGGGCGTCGGGGGCGGCGGCGCGGACGGCCTGCGCGCCGAGCCCGTGGGCGAGCATCAGGTGGTACGAGGCGGGCACCGCCGCGCGGATGTCGGCGACGCCGGGGGCCATGGCCCCCTGCAGGTGCCCGATCCACGCGGCGCAGATCGGCTCGTTCAGCGTCGCCCACGACGCGACGCGGTCGCCGAGCGCCCCCGCGGCGACGGCGGCGTACTCGGCGAACCGCTCGGCGGTGTCGCGGGACGGCCAGCCGCCGCGGTCCTGGAGCGCCTGGGGCAGGTCCCAGTGGTAGAGGGTGGCGTGCGGTTCGATGCCCGCCTCCAGCAGCGCGTCCACGAGCCGGTCGTAGAACGCGAGCCCGGCGGGGTTGACCGGGCCGTCCCCGGCGGGCAGGACCCGGGGCCAGGCGATCGAGAACCGGTAGGCGCGCAGCCCGAGGGCCTTCATCAGGGCGACGTCCTCGGGCCAGCGGTGGTAGTGGTCGCAGGCGACGTCGCCGGTGTCGCCCCCGGCGATCGCGCCCGGGACGCGGCAGAACGCGTCCCAGATGGAGGGCGCGCGGCCGTCCTCCGCGACGGCTCCTTCGACCTGGTAGGCGGAGGTCGCCGCCCCCCAGGCGAAGCCGGGTCCGAACGCGGTCAGGTCGTCGATGGGCACGGGTCTCCCTCTGGTCGTTCGGGACGGGTCATTTCACGGAGCCGGCGGTCAGGCCGGCCACCAGGAAGCGCTGGAGCAGCAGGAACCCGGCGACGACGGGGACGCTCACCACCAGGGAGGCGGCCATCACCTGGTTCCAGTACACCTCGTGCTGGGTGGAGTAGCCCTGGAGCCCGATGGCCAGGGTCCGGGTCTGCTCGTTGGTCATGACGGAGGCGAACAGCACCTCGCCCCAGGCGGTCATGAACGCGTAGACGGTGACCGCGACGATGCCGGGCAGCGCCGCCGGGACGATCACCCGCAGCAGCGCGCCCATCGGGCCGCAGCCGTCCACGCGGGCCGCCTCGTCCAGCTCGCGCGGGATCGAGGCGAAGTAGCCGGCGAGCATCCAGATCGAGAACGGCAGCGAGAACGTCAGGTAGGTCAGGATGAGGGCGCCGCGGCTGCCGTACAGGGCGATGCCGGTCGCGTTCCCCGCGTTCACGAAGATCAGGAAGAGCGGGAGCAGGAACAGGATCCCCGGGAACATCTGCGTGGACAGCACCGTCACCGTGAAGACGCGGCGCCCGGCGAACCGGTACCGGCTCACCGCGTACGCGGCGCCGATCGCGATCGCGACGGACGCGAGCGTGGCGCCGCCCGCGACGATCACGCTGTTCGCGAAGTACCGCGCCAGCGGGACGGTCGACCACATGTCGATGTAGGGGCGGACCGTCGGCTCGGACGGGATCCAGCGGAACGCGCCCTGCACGTCCCGCAGCGGCTTCAGCGACGAGCTGACCATCGCGTAGACGGGCAGGAGGGTGAACACCGCCAGCAGCGTCAGCACGATCCGCCGCGTCCACGCGAACGACGCGGGCGGGTCGGTCGGCGCCCTGCGGGATCTGCGGGTCTCAGCCATGCGCGGGCCTCCGCCTGGAGGTGGCGAGCAGGTACGCCGCCGTGACCAGCAGCAGGAACAGCAGCAGGAGCACCGACATCGCCGAGCCCGTCCCGAAGTTCCAGGTGACGAAGGACGCGTGGTAGATGTGCACCGAGATCAGGTCGCCGCCGTCCGGCGCGGCCTTGCCGAACAGGACGAACGGCGTGTTGAAGTCGTTGAACGTCCACAGGAACAGCACCAGCACGAGCACCTGGTTGATCGGCCGCAGCGCGGGCAGCGTGATGTGCCGGATCTGCCGCCACACGCCGGCGCCGTCCAGCGCGGACGCCTCGTACAGGTCGCGGGAGATGTTCTGCAGCCCGGCCATCAGCACCAGGAACGCGAACGGCCACGACCGCCACACGATGACGGTGACCAGCGCCCAGAAGCTGTTGTCGCCGATCAGCCAGAACGGCCGGCCGCCGCCGGTGGCGTGCAGCTGGTCGGCGAGGATGTGGTTGACCATGCCGGTGTCGCGCTGGAACATGAACGCCCACGTCATCACCGCGGTGTAGACGGGCAGCGCGTAGGGGACGAGGAAGATCGCGCGCAGCGGCCCGCGGCCGCGGAACCGCTCCTGCATGAGGATCGCGGCGGCGGCGCCGAGCAGCCACGACGTCCCGACCGCCAGCACCGTGACGGCGACGGTGACGAGGAACGACCGGAGCAGGCCCGCGCCGATGGAGCCGTCGACGTCGACCGCGACCCGGTAGTTCCCGAGGCCGGTCCAGGGCGCCCGCGACCAGTCGCGGATGTAGAAGAGCGTCAGCTCCTTGAAGCTCATCCAGATCCCGACGGCGATCGGCACCAGGTGCACGATCAGCTCGGCGGCGACCGCCGGCGCGAGCAGCAGGTAGGGCAGCGCCTTCGGCGGCAGCCGCAGCCGCCGCCTCCTCCCCGGCCGGGCCGCGGCGGGCCCGGGCCGGGGATCCCCGGTGCCGCCCGTGCGGGCGGCCGAGACGTCCGCTGTCGTCATCCGGCTACTTGCCCATCTGTTCCTGGGCCGCGGCGAGCTTCTCCCGCACTCGCTCCTCGGTGATCGGCTTGCCGGCGGCGGCGTCGGCGAACAGGTCCTTCATGGCGGTGCCGACGGCCGTCTCGAACTGGCTCTCCTCCGGGACCTGCGGCAGCGGCGCCGCGCTGGTGGCGAGGATGTCCTTGAAGACCTTGAGGTCGGGGGTGTCGAACGCCGGGTCGTTCTGCGCGGAGGTGACGGCCGGCAGCGACCCGTAGGCCTTGTTGAGGATCTTCTGCTCGGCGTCGCCGGTCATGAACTTCACGAACTGCAGCGCGCCGTCGCGGTTGTCGGTGTTCTTGAAGACCGCGATGTTGATGCCGGCGACCATCGAGGTGATGTCGCGCCCGCCGGGCGGCGCGGGGGACGGCTTCGGCAGCGGCACGACGCCCCAGTCGCCCTGCTTCATGCCGAGGTTGGTGAGCCCGCTGGTGGTGGCCTGCCACATGAGCATCGCGGCCTTGCCGGTGGCGAAGTCGTTGATCGACTGGTTGGCCGAGTACTCGGCGTTGCCCGGCGCGGCGATCTTCTCCTTGGCGAGCAGGTCGATGTAGGACTTGACCGCCTTGACGGCCTGCGGCGTCGCGAACTGCGGCTTGCCGTCGGCGGTGAAGAAGTCGGCCCCGTACATCTGGCCGATGTTGAAGGCGGCGTGGACGTTCTCCGGGATGCTGGCGCCCTCGATGGCGATGCCGTGCTTGCCGTCCTTGGTGAGCTTGCGCCCGGCCTCGACCATCTCCTGCCAGGTCTTGGGCGGTTCCAGGTTCGCGTCCGCGAACATCTTCTTGTTGTAGTAGAGGCCGTAGGCCAGGGAGTAGAGCGGCACGGCGGCCGGGGGCTCGCCCTTGGCGCCGGCGGAGGCGAGCGCGGCGGGCACGAACCGGCCGGCCCCGCCGACCTCGGCCATCGTCGCGTCGTCGAACGGCAGCAGCCCGCCGGTCGCCTGCAGCGACGCCGACCAGGTGTTGCCGATGTTGAGGACGTCCGGCCCCTGGCCGGAGGTGGTGGCGGCGAGGATGCGGTTGAGCAGGTCGGTCCAGGGGACGACCTCCAGCTCGACCTTGATGCCGGTCTGCTTCTCGAACTTGGCCAGCTCGGGGCCCAGCACCTTCTTGTCGGCGGCGATGTCGGCGCCCTGGTTGCTGGCCCAGTAGGTCAGCGTCTTCGGGTCGCCGTTCCCGCCGCCGGACGCGGTTCCGCCGCCGCACGCCGCCGCGGTGGCGACCAGCAGTCCTGCCGTGAGGACGGCCGCGGCCCGTCCTGCGAATGGGGTATGACGCATCGGCTCGGCCTTCCGATCCGGAGTGAGGCGGGATCACTCGGAGAGTTAGATCACACCTTATTTCACGTCGTGATCTAAGCAGTGACATAATGGTCCGGTCAAGACCTGAGAACTCGGGGGACGCGGCCGCGCGGCGGCCGCGGGAGAAGGGGGCCCGATGCCGGAACGGCGCCGGAGGACCGTGCGCGACCTGCGCCGCACCAACCGGTCGGTGCTGCTGCGGCGGCTGTACTTCGACGGGCCGCTCAGCCGCCAGGACCTGGCCAGGGAGACCGGCCTCAGCCCCGCCTCGGTCAGCAACGTCGTCACCGAGCTGATCGACGCCGGGCTCGTCGTGGAGGCGGGCAGCGTCGAGTCCGACGGGGGCCGCCCGCGGGTGCTGCTGAAGACGGCGGCCGGTTACGGCCATCTCATCGGCGTGGACGTCGGCGAGACACGGGTGATGGTCGAGCTGTTCGACCTGGAGCTGACCCAGCTCGCCAAGGCCGACTTCCCGCTCGGGGACGGCGGGCACGACGAGCGCGCCGTCGTCCGGCACATCCTGGCCGGGCTGCCCGCCGTCATCGAGGGCGCGTCGGTCGACCCGGCGTCCATCATCGGCGTCGGGGTGGGGGTCCCCGGGGTCATCGAGCACGGCCCGGAGGCGGTCGTGCACTGCCAGACCGTCGGCTGGGAGGCCGTGCCGCTGGAGCGGATGCTGCGCGCGGGCACCGACCTGCCGCTGTTCATCGACAACGGCGCCACCTCGCTCGGGCAGGCCGAGATGTGGTTCGGCGCCGGCCGCGGCAACCGCAACGCCGTCGTCGCCCTCATCGGCTCCGGCGTCGGCGCCGCCGTCATGATCGACGGCTCGCCGTACCGGGGCGCGGCCGGCAGCGCCGGCGAGTGGGGCCACACGACCGTGCGGGTCGGCGGCGCGCGGTGCCGCTGCGGGTCGCGCGGCTGCCTGGAGTCCTACGTCGGCGCGACCGCGCTGCTGGAGCGCTACCGGGCGGCGGGCGGCCCGGCCGGGACCGACGAGGAGGAGGCCCTCGCCGCGCTGCTCGCCGACCCGTCCGAGGCCGCCGCGGCCCTGCGCGACGACATCGCCGAGTACCTGGGCGCGGGCATCGCCGACCTGGTCAACCTGTTCAGCCCCGAGAAGATCATCATCGGCGGCTGGGCGGGGCTGCTGATCGGCGGCCGGATGCTGGACCGCGTCATCGAGTCCACCGCCGCGTACGCGCTGCGCCAGCCGTTCGCGCAGACCGTGATCGAGCCGTGCCACCTCGGCCCCGAGGCCGTCGCCGTCGGCGCGGCCACGCTCCCGCTCGCCCACCTGCTCGACCGCGGCGGCGGCGCGGTGTGATGGCCGCGCCGCCGGGCGGCGGGCGATAATGGGAGCCCCGACCAGCCCCGGAGGAACGACGACTGATGGGCACCGCCGGACGTTCCGTGCGCGAGTCACTGCTGGACGCCGCCGCCGACCTGCTGGTGGAGCGCGGCTACCGGGCCGTCCGCATGCGGGACGTGGCGGAGGCCGCCGGGGTGAGCCGGCAGACCGTCTACAACGAGTTCGGCGACAAGTGGGGCCTGGCGCAGGCGGTCGTGGTCCGCGACAACGAGCGCTACCTCGACGGCATCGACGCGGTGCTGTCCGAGCACGAGGACGTGTACTCCGCCGTGGTCGCCGCGGTCACGTACACGCTGGAGACGTCGGCGGACGACCAGCTGAAGAAGGCGGTGCTCACCGGCGCGGGCGGCGACGAGATGCTGCCGCTGCTCACCACGCAGGCCGAGCCGGTGCTGTTCACCGCCAGCGCCCGCATCGCCGAGCACGCGCTGCGGCAGTGGCCGCACCTGGACCGCGACGCGCTCACCGAGGTCGCCGACGCGGCGGTACGGCTCACGATGAGCCACATCATGCTGCCCTCCGGCCCGCCGGAGGCGTTCGCGCACTTCGTGGCCCGCCTGGTGACCCGCTACCTGTCGGTCCCCGCGAAGACCACCGGCCCGGACGTCTGACCCCGGGCGCGGTCGTCGCGATGGGTGCACCGCGGCTCGCTGCCGCCGCGGCGGCGGTCAGGGGATCGCGGTCTGCAGATGGACGACCTTCACGCACGTCATCTCGTCCAGGAGCTCGGGCCCGTAGCCGAAGCCGTGGCCGCTGGCGCGGCGCGGGGCGGCGGCGCCGCCGGGGGCGCCGCCGAACACCGCGTTGATCTTCACGGTGCCGGTGTTCAGGGTGCGCCAGGCCGCCT